>NZ_JBEYFC010000368.1:0-9409 GCF_040634175.1 Streptomyces sp. NPDC007162 | reverse complement strand
GGAACAGTCCTCTACCCGCTCGGCATGATCGACCGTAGGAACCGGTACCTGGCCATGGGGGAGGACGGCGCGGTGTACATGGGCATGGATTCGGTCTCGCTGTGGGCCGCCACACCTGACGAAGCCATGGAAAAACTCACCAGGCCGATCCGCCCAGAAGCTCTGAACTGATCAGACCCCCCGGGCGACTTGGTGCCTGATAGCCGAACGGGGGGCTGGCGGCACCCTCGCGGACTACTGGCCCAAGCTGGAGCGCGCCCAGGTCCTTTGATCGAATTCGAGGCCGAGAGGAAGCTGTTCTCCGGACGTCTGAGGAGCGGCCGGGACCACATCTGGTTCTCCAGCAGCGATGGGACCATCCCCCGTGGCGCGATCCGCTATCACGGTCCGATGTCGGGATGGACGGCCTGAGCGACGCGGATCGCCCGGAGACACACCACTGCGAGGAACACCCATGGATCTCACCGGCCACTCCACGGACTTCACCGTGGACGCGTCCTTCCCCGACGCCATGCGCCGATTCGCGTCCCGCGCGCGGCGCCGATGGCCGCAGCTCCTGCTGTCCGGGGAGCCGGTCGCGCGGGAGAGGGACTGGCGGCTGCCCGAACCCGACGGCGACTACTCCGGGATCGTCACTTTCTCCTCCAGCCCGGAGATGGAGGATTTCTGGGAGGAGAACGGCTATGCCCTGGACGACTCGGGCCAGGGACCGTACGCCGTGTTCTACCGACGCCGTACGGGGCCGTTGCACGCCACTACGGTCGCCGGAATCAGGACGGACGACCCTGACGTAGTGCAGGCCGTCAAGGGAACAGGCCTGCTGATGGCCGAGTTCTACACCATCAGTCTGCTCACACCGGAGGACCCCGTGACCGACCCCTTCTCCGCAGCGGTGGTGGACGACTTCGTCGGGTCCTTCGACGCGACGGTGTAAGTCGTCACGGCCCGGCGGGCCCTGGGGCGACACCGTGGCTGAGGCGATCGGCAGCGGGTCAGCGCCTGCCGGGTTCTGGAAACGCTCTTCACCGGCTCCGTTTTCCGACGAGTAGGACCTCCGACATCATGACAGCAGAGTTCTTGATGGATCTCGACGAGGGAATGGTCGAGTACTTCCGCGACATCGCGAACGAGATGATCTCGCGGTTCGGTATGTCCCGGGCGGAAGCGGTGGCCAGGATAAACGAGCGGTACCACGACGCGGCGATCTCCGCGTACCCCGATCTCATGTGCCACGAATTCCCGGAGTACTGGTCGTACGGCCTGTACTACTACCCGAACGAGTCCGGACGCCTGCCCACCGGTGACGAGGACGACGACGAGGGCTTCGACCTGTCCGCCCTGCGCGTCCGCCCCACGCCTCCGACGGGCTCGCACTACTGGACCGTTGAGGCCTGACCGCCTTGCTCGCGACGTACACGGAGGCAACTGATCGGGCGGCATGCCGCCCGACGGTCCGGACGACCCGTAGCCGACCCCTGACGCCCCGGATGGAACCACAGGAGTGACGAGGATGACCGACCTGGAGCGGGTGGACTCCCTCGTCACCGGCGGATACATCGGCGCCCAGCGGGCCGAGGACACCGCGGCCGTGGTGCCTGCGGCACGGCAGCGCGTCCTCGACTGGCTGCGGATCACGTCCGCCGAGGGGGACCGGCGCCGCTTCGAACGACTCGCGTCGCTGGCGCTGCACATCCACCCGGAAGGGCTCGGACCGATCCTGGCCGCGGTGCTGGTCTCGGGGCCCGCAGGCGTGAACACCGAGGACCTGGTCGACCTGCTCGGAGAGTTGCGGGCCCCGGAGGGAGTCGAGCCGGTCGCCGCCCTGGTACGGGAACGGAAGTCGACCGACGGTCCTTACTTCAGCTTCTGCGTCAAGGCCCTTCAGACGCTGGGCGAGATCGGCACCCCGGAAGCCGTCGGATTCCTGCGCGGCATCGCCACCGGTGATCCCGCGGCCTGGCCCGACCCTCTGCGCTGGCACGCCGCGGAGGAACTGGGCATCGAGGACGAACTCGGCTTCGACGAGGAACGGATGCTGGGCGGATCGTGAGCCGCCAGCATCCGCCGGGTGGCGAGGACCGCGCACCGTACCCGATCTCGACGAGATCGAGGCGATCTGCGCGGCGGCCACGCCCGGGCCCTGGTTCGTCAGGCACCTGGACGACGGCCACGCCATGAACCTGCTCGCTGTCAGCACGGTGGCGGACACCGGACGCGGGGAGCGGTGGCCCGACTTCGACCACAGGGAGCCGATCGCGGCCCCCTGGTGCAGGAACCACGCTACGTGGACTGCGGCGACGAACGCTGGGACGAGAACGCCGCCTTCATCGCGATGGCCCGGGAGGCCGTGCCTCGGCTCGTGCAGGAGGTGAGGCGCCTCCGCGAACTGCTTGAGGCCGCTGACGTGGACACCGACCGCTGACAAGGCAGGGGCGTGCCCCCACTGCGGTCAGGAGTGAAATTCACGAGTACGGAGGAGGGACCGCCGCCGGAGTGGGTGCCCTTGCGGGTGCCGGAGGCCATCAGAGGACGGGGCCGGTCGAGCGGGAGACTGCGGCCGGTCGTTCCGCGGGGACCGGTGGCGGAGCCGCGACCGGGCCCTCGGCGACCGTCCCCGTTCCAGGGCCGCTCCCGGTCGGCGCCGTCGACTCGCTGGGGTCGGCCGAGGGCGAGGCGGACGGGGAGGCCGGGGTGTCCGGCGACGGTGACGACGAGGTCGGCGACACGTCCGCGGACGACGCCCCGGGGTCCGGCGAGGAGCCGGTGCCCCTGACCCCGGCCGGTAGCGTCGCCTTCACCGACGTCGACGCGCTCGGCCGGGCCGCTCCCGGTGTGCCGGTGCCGGACGCCCGGGGCGACGCGTCGGCCGAGGGGGTCGTACCGTCGCTCACGGCCGGGCCCGCGACCGAGGAGCCGCCGTCCGAGGAACGGGCGGAGCCGGCGGGCGCCGGTGAGTTCTCGACCCGGCCGGCCGGCTGGTCGCCGTGCTGCCCGGGCACCGGCAGCCAGGGCGCGTCCGAGCCGCCGGACAGCAGGGTGACGACGATGACGACGGCGTAGACGGCGCAGGCCAGCCCGATGGCCATCCCGATCCTGCGGAACCGGCGGCTGCGACGCCCCGACACGTCCGCGGACGCGGGTGCGTCGGAGATCTCCCGCGCGCCGGGGCGTATCCGTACCCCGCCGACGTCGTGCTCGACGCTCACCCGGTCGGGGACCCGCGACCGGCCCGCGGCCGCCTCGACGACGCTCCAGGGGTTCCGTGACGGTGCCGCCCGCAGCGCCTCTGTCACCGCCTCGCCCGCCCCGGCACCGACGCCACCACCACCGCCAACCCGGAACCCACCCGGCCCGAGCCCGACGCCCCATGCCCCGGCACCCCCTGCCCCGGCGCCCCCGGGCTCGTCTCCCCCGACCAGCGGCACGTCCTCCGCGCAACCGATCAGCGGCACCTCCTCGGCGTCCCCCGCCACCGGTCGGGTCTCTTCTCGCCAATTCTTCATGCGCGCACATCCCCCCACGGGACAGTTCCGGGCGCGCTGACGAACCCGAGCACACGTCAACGGATCGGGCCCCCACCCGTTCCGAGCGCTCCCTTCCAGCTCTCCGTGCTCGGGGCCATGAAGCTAGCGCACGAGGGGGTGCCGTTGTCCGGATGTGTCATTTGTGGTCGTCCATCACCTCTTGATCACTGGCCGGAATCCACCCGTCGGCCGGCCGCTGAAGCCACCCTTCCGCGCGCCCGATCTCGGCGGCCGCCCGCCGCAGCGCGTCGAGTCCCGGATGGACCAGCCCCTTTCGCCACACGAGCGACACGGGCGACAACGGCACCGGATCGGCCAAGGGGCGCGACACGCTTCCAGGTATGGCCGGAAAACCCACTACCGCGAGAATGGGATACCGGTCCTTGGCCATGACCCGCTGGAACTCCTCCTCACCGACGGCCAACGGCAGCGGCGGGGCGACGGCGATCCGCCGCCCCTCGAAGAGACGAAAGGCCAGGTCGGTCCATTCCAGGGTGCGTTCGTTCCCGGCGCCGGCGTACACGGTCTCGCCCGCCAGCGCGGCCAGCGGTACTGCCTCCAGGGTCGCCAGCCGGTGGTCGGAGGGGAGAATTACGGCCATGGGTTCGAATCTGACGGGCAGGTGTTCGAGTCCGGAGCGCAGTGCCGGGTCGAGTCCCGCGAACCGTCCGAAGGACACGTCGAGCCGCCCGGCGAGGAGTTCGGCCGCCGCTCCGGTGAGCCCGCTCTCGTAACGGGCCATCAGTTCGCAGTCCGGGGCGAGTTCGCGGGCGCGGTGCAGCACCCGGCGGCCGGTTTCGAGGCCCGGCGAGTTCAGGTCCACCAGCAGCGGCCTGGCCTGCCCGAACGCGGCGAGCAGCGCGTCCTGGGCGGCCAGCACCCGGCGGGCGTAGGGCAGCAACCGGACGCCGTCGGGTGTCAGGGCGACCTGCCGGGTGGTGCGCAGGAACAGCTCGGCGCCCAACTCCCGCTCCAGTCGCCGTACATCACGGCTGAGCGCCTGCTGGGCGACGTAGAGCCGGGCGGCGGCCCGGGTGAAGTGCAGTTCCTCGGCGACGGTGACGAAGACGCGCAGGAGCCGGGGGTCGATGTGGGCGGGCGGGGCGGGCGCTGACATCACACGA
This sequence comes from Streptomyces sp. NPDC007162, assembly GCF_040634175.1. NCBI lineage: Bacteria > Bacillati > Actinomycetota > Actinomycetes > Kitasatosporales > Streptomycetaceae > Streptomyces > Streptomyces sp. NPDC007162. The sequence goes on along the minus strand of NZ_JBEYFC010000368.1, from coordinate 4,761 downwards.
ACTTACAACACAGGTGCGTGAATCGGCACTGAGCAGGTGTTGGACCCCACGCACCGCCCGGCGCGACGGTGGTGTCCATGCCAGAGCCGACCCAGCCGACCAGACCGGCCCCTCGCCCGTACACCCACACCGTCACCGCCGACTCCCTCGTCACCGTCGATTTCAGCCCCCGGTTCGACGGCCCCTCCCGCTCCCCCTCCCGCTCCCGCCCGCCCGGCCCCTACCGCCGCCTCTTCGCCCGCCCCGGCACCCGGGCCTTCACCGTCGGGAACCTCATCGCCCGGCTCCCCATGGGCATGTTCAGCGTCAGCGCGGTCGTGATGATCGCCGGCGCCCGTGGCTCGTACGCCCTGGCCGGTGCCGTCACCGCGACCGGCCTCGCGGCGACCGGGTTGGCCGGGCCGTGGATCGCGCGGCTCGTCGACCGGTACGGGCAGGCCAGGGTCGCGGTGCCCGCCACGGTCACCGCCGCCCTCGGCAGCCTCGCCCTGCTGCTCTGCGTCCGGTACGGCACCCCGGACTGGACCCTGTTCGCCGCCTACGCGGCCACCGCCGCCACCCCCAACCTGGGCGGCATGTCCCGCGCCCGCTGGGCCCACCTGCTGCGCGCCGACCCGGACGCCCTGCACACCGCCAACTCCTTCGAGCAGGCCGCCGACGAACTGTGCTTCATGCTCGGTCCGGTCCTCGCCTCCTTCCTCACCGGCACCTTCTTCCCGGAGGCCGGCACCCTGGTCGGGGCGGTGCTGCTGCTCACCGGGGTGCTGCTGTTCACCGCCCAGCGCGCCACCGAGCCGCCGCTGCGGCCCGCGGCGAGCACCGCGCGGACCCCGCTGCGCCTCGCCGCCCTGCTCGCCTGCTTCGTCGCCACCGGCGCGGTGTTCGGCTCGATGGAGGTCGTCACCATCGCCTACGCCGACGCGCAGGGCCACCGTTCGGCCGCCGGTGCCGTCCTCGCGCTCCAGGCCGCCGGGTCCTGTGCGGCGGGTCTGGTGTACGGGGCGCTCAAGCCGACCGGTCCGGCCGAACGGCGGTTGCCCGTCTGCCTGTTGGCGATGGCGGTCCTGATGTCCCTGCCCCTGCTCGCGGCCCGTACCCTCGACTCCCTGTGGGCTCTCGCCCCGGCCCTGCTCGCGGCCGGAACGGCGACCGCGCCGACCATGGTGACCGCGATGACCCTGGTCCAGGACCGCACCCCGCAGGGCCGCCTCAACGAGGGGATGAGCCTCGTCGTCACCGCCCTGCTGACCGGTGTCGCGACGGGATCCGCGGCCGGTGGCTGGGCGGCGGAGCATGTCGCTCCGGCGGCCGCCTACCTCACCCCGGTCGCCGCGGCCGCCGCGGCCTTTCTGATCCACACCGCCAGTCGAATCGCTTCCCACAATTCTCGCCACACCCATTGACGGCCTCACAGCCCGCACCTACCTTCCATCGTCGAAGCGCTTCGACGTCCGGCATCGAATCGATTCGACGCGGGACGAGCACCATCCACAACTCCCCGGGAGGCACTGGATGTCGACGACACGAACGCGAACAGGGCGGACACGGCGGCTGACAGCGGCGGCGGCGGTGGCCCTCTCCGGATCACTGCTGCTGACCTCCTGCGGCGGCTCGGGCGGCAGCACGTCCGACGCCAAGACCCTGCGCCTGTGGCACTACGAGGCACCGAACAGCGCGATGGGCATCGCCTGGAACGAGGCCATCAAGGAGTTCGAGGCGAGCCATCCCGGCGTGAAGGTGAAGTACGAGGAGAAGAGCTTCGAGCAGATCCAGAAGACCGCTCCGATGGTCCTCAACTCCTCCGACGCCCCGGACCTCATGGAGTACAACAAGGGCAACGCGACGGCGGGACTCCTCTCCAAGCAGGGGCTCCTGACCGACCTGACCGCCGAGGCGGCCAAGCGCGGCTGGGACAAGCAGCTCAGCGCGGGCGTGCGCACCACCAGCCAGTACGACGCCGACGGCGTGATGGGCTCCGGCAAGTGGTACGGAGTGCCCAACTACGCCGAGTACACGATGGTTTACTACAACAAGGACCTGTTCAAGAAGTACGGGATCGCCGAGCCGAAGACGTTCGACGACCTCACGGCGGCGATGGGGAAGTTCGTCCAGAACAAGGTCACTCCGCTGGCCAACGCGGGCTCCGAGTACCTGGCGCAGCAGTACCTGTACCAGCTGGCGCTGTCGAAGGCCGACCGCTCGTGGGTCGACAGGTACGAGCTGTACAAGGGCAAGGTCGACTTCCACGACACCGCCTGGACGTACGCGGCGGACACCTTCGCCGACTGGGTGAAGAAGGGCTACATCGCGAAGACGTCCAGCGGGACCACGGCCGAGCAGGCGGGCGTCTCGTTCATCCAGGGCAAGGCGCCCATCCTGTTCTCCGGCAGCTGGTGGTACGGCCGCTTCCAGTCGGAGGCGAAGTTCGACTGGGGCAGCTTCCTGTGGCCCGGCTCGAACCTCACCCTGGGCTCCGGCGGCAACCTGTGGGTCGTACCGAAGAACTCCGGGAACAAGGACCTCGCCTACGACTTCATCGACATCACCATGTCGAAGAAGATCCAGAACCTGCTCGGCAACAAGGGCGGAGTCCCGGTCGCGGCCGACCCGAGCGCCATCACCGACCCCAAGTCCAAGCAGCTCATCGCCGACTTCAACACCGTCAGCAAGCGCGACGGCCTGGCCTTCTACCCGGACTGGCCGATCGCCGGCTTCTACGACACCCTGGTCTCCGAGACGCAGAAGCTGATCACCGGCAGCGAGAAGCCCGACGCCTACCTGAGCAACCTCCAGACGGCGTACGACAAGGGCACCAAGTGAGGGTGCGCCGGGACTCCTACGCCCTGTTCCTGCTCCCCGGCGCCCTCGCCTTCCTCGCGGTCGTGGTCGTCCCGTTCCTGATGAACACGGGCATCGGCTTCACCGACTGGCAGGGCGTGGGCAGCCCGCACTGGTCCGGGCTCGCCAACTACCGCGAGCTGCTGCACGACTCGGAGTTCTGGGCGTCGTTCCGGCACAGCCTCTTCATGGTCGTCGCGATGGCGGTGCTCCCGACCGCGCTCGGACTGGTCCTGGCCGCCGCCCTGTTCGACTACGTCGGCAAGCACTTCGGCACCCGGATCGCGGCGGTCCTGCGCGCCTGCTTCTACCTCCCGCAGGTGCTGCCGGTCGCGGTGGCCGGCATCGTCTGGAGCTGGATCCTGGCCCCTGACAACGGTTCCCTCAACGCCCTCCTGAAGGCCGTCGGCCTGGGCTCCTGGCAGCAGGACTGGCTCGGCGACCCGGACCTCGCCCTCTACACGGTGATGGGCGTGCTCGTCTGGGTCCAGCTCGGCTTCCCGCTGGTCGTCTTCATGGCCGGGCTCGGCCGCGTCGACCCCCAGCTGTACGAGGCGGCCGAACTGGACGGCGCCGGCTGGTGGCGCCGCTTCCGGCACATCACGGTGCCGCAGATCCGCCCCGAGGTGTACGTCGTCCTGACCTGGTGCACGATCGCCGCGCTCAAGGTCTTCGGCGCGGTGTACGTGCTGACGAAGGGCGGCCCCGGCGGCGCCACCGACGTCCCCTCCTACTTCTCCTTCACCACGTTCTTCGAGAAGACCCAGGTCGGCTACGGCTCGGCGATCTCCACCGTCCTCACGGTCCTCATCCTCGCCCTGGCCCTGCTCGGCCTGAAGCTGCAGAACCGCGCGGAGGCCGTATGACCCGCCCGACCGTCCTGCGCCGCTCCCCGGTGCTCCTCGCCCTCTGCCTCGCCGCCCTCTTCATGGTCGTCCCGTTCCTGATCGTGGCGGTCAACGCGGTGAAGTCCCCGGCCGAGTACTCCCAGCATGGCCCGCTGAGCCTCCCCCACGGCCTCTACCTCGACGGCCTCAAGGACTTCTGGCAACGCGTCGACTACACCCAGAAGCTCGTCAACTCCACCCTGATCAGCGGCTCGGTGGCGCTGCTCGCCACCGCCCTCTCCGTCCTCAACGCCTACGCGATCGGCGTCGGCCGGATCCGCGGCCGCACCTGGGTGCTGGCCTTCTTCGTGCTCGCCAACATGCTGCCGCAGGAGGCGCTGGTCTACCCGCTCTACTACCTGAGCAAGCAGGCGGGGCTGTACGACACCAGGCTCAGCGTGATCATCGTGTTCACGGTGATCCAGTCGGCGTTCGGGACGTACCTCCTCTCCGCGGTCCTCGGACAGTTCCCGCGCGAGATCATCGAGGCGGCCCGGATCGACGGCGCGAACAAGTGGCAGATCCTGGTCCGGATCGTCGTCCCAGTCAGCCGCCCGACCCTCGGCGTGCTGCTGGTCTTCTTCTTCATCTGGACCTGGAACGAGTTCCTGCTGCCGCTGGTCATGCTGATCTCCAACGACAACCAGACGGTCTCCGTCGCCCTCGGCGTCCTCCAGGGCCAGCGCCTGATGGACGCCACGATGACCAACGCCGCCGCCCTGCTGGGCGTGCTCCCGGCCATCGTCTTCTTCCTCGTCTTCCAGCGCACGCTCACCCGGGGCATCGCCGTGGGCGCCGTCAAGTAGGGGGTACGTGAGTGAAGTTCACCGACGGTTACTGGCTGCTCCGCGAGGGCGTCACCGCGGCCCACCCGGTCGAGGTCCTCGACGTCACGGCCACGGACGGCGCGTTGGAGATCCACGCGCCGACCCAGCCCATCCGCCACCGCGGCGACCTGCTGAAGGGACCGGTCGTGACGATCACCGCGCACACCCCGATGCCGGACGTCATCGGCGTCACCTTCACCCACTTCGAG
>NZ_JBEYFC010000367.1:0-9419 GCF_040634175.1 Streptomyces sp. NPDC007162 | reverse complement strand
GAAGTCCGAGCCGATGTCGGGGTAGCGGGCCCGGGTGGCGCGGACCCCGTTGACGTACAGCTGGCGGAAGTTGAGGCTGCCCACGGACGCCTTGTACTCGCCGCCCGCGGCCGCGGTCCAGCCGGTGATCGCCCTGCCGCCGGTGATCACGGGTGTCTCGCCGTTGTACGCCTGGTAGATCACCGTGTGGCCGTTCGTGCCCGAGTCGCTGGTGCCGAAGGTGATCGGGGCGGTGAGGGGGTAGGTGCCTCCGCGCAGGTTCACGACGATGTCGTCGGACATGTTCGCGTTGACGGCCCGCACCGCGGCCTTGGCGGCCTGGATGGTCCTGAACGCTGTGGCGGTGCTGGTTCCCGAGTTGCTGTCACTGCCGTTGACGGGGTCGACGTAGAAGTTCGTCGTGGCCGCGTAGGCGGGTTGAGCGGGCAGCGCGGCCGCGAAGACGACGGTGGCCGCCGCGAGCGCCTTGACCGTCCCTGCGCCGATGCGTAGGGGTCTCATCTGTGGTGTCCCTCCTCCAACCCCCGGTTTCCTATGAGTTGTATTTATCGATGCAAGGAGGCGACGCAGTCAAGGTGATAGGCATATCCATTTTTCACTGGCGCAATGAGGGTGACATGTGGCTCATCGTGGGCCGGTGGTGCGTGCACCACCTTCGGCGAGGAAGTGCACCAGGTGAGGGCGCTGTTGGTGGCCGCGTTCAACCGTGGCGTGTCCCGCCCAACCGTTTCTGGTGAGGTCATCTTCCGCAGAATGAATAGTACTTATTTGATCGATGCTGTTGATGGGTCGGTCCGCCGTGCTCCGGTTCTCCGGGAAACATGGCATGTCTCGGTGAAGTCAATTGCCTCATAAGCGAATAAAACAACCTTTACTGCACTCCGCCTACCTACTTTCATCCACTTACCTGTTGACACAGAGCAGTTACGTCATCGAACTTCGTAACCTCCGGCACTCGGGGCCCAGAGGCAGGCCGCGCCTGAAGCCCTTGGGATCGTGGGCCCCGACGTAGCAGAGCCGCCCAACCCCCGGGAGTACCCCATGTCGTCAGGAAGAGGACTGTCCCGTCGCACCCTGCTGGGCTCCGCGGGCGCCGCTGTGGCCGCGAGCGCCTTGTCCGTGGCTCCCGGCTTCTCCCGCCTGACCCCTCAGGCGGCCGCCGCGGACCTCCAGACCAATCTCAGCAACCTGGTGAACATGCGGTTCGGCATGTTCAACCACTTCAACATGGGCACGTTCACCGACCAGGAGTGGGCCGCCCCGAACCAGAACCCGGCTCTGTTCGCGCCCACGGCAGTCGACTGCGCCCAGTGGGCGGCGGCCGCGGCGGCGGCGAAGATGAGCTACGGCGTCCTGACCACCAAGCACCACGACGGCTTCTGCCTGTGGCCCAGCGCCTACAACACCTACAACGTCGCCAACAGCTCCTACAAGCACGACGTCGTCGCGCAGTATGTGACCGCCTTCCGTGCCCAGGGTCTGAAGGTCGGCCTGTACTTCTCCATCTGGGACCGAACGTACAACGTGCAGGCCTACGACAGCCGCCACAAAGTCGCCTCCGACCAGGCCATCCAGCCCGGCGACATCACCTACATCCTCAACCAGATCACCGAACTGCTCACCAACTACGGCACCATCGACATGTTCGTCACCGACGGCTACGCCTGGCAGATGGGCCAGCAGGCCGTCCCGTACCAGCGCATCAGGGAGCATGTGAAGTCCCTGCAGCCGGACATCGTGATGATCGACCACGGCGGGTTGTCGGTGCCCTTCCTCGGCGACGCGATCTACTTCGAGGAGCCGCTCGGCATCACCTCACCGGCAGGCAACACCTACGCCTCGCTGCAGGGCCAGACGATCAGCAACGGATGGTTCTGGCACCCGACGACGCCCACGACCGATCCGATGAGCAAGGACGCCATCCTCTCCCACCTGGCGGACCTGGAGCCCAAGTACACCTCGTTCATCCTCAACTGCCCGCCCAACCGCAACGGTGTGCTGGACGCCAACATCGTCAACCGGCTCTCCGAGGCCGGCGCCGCCTGGAGGGGCCCCGACACCTCCCGGCCACCCCTGCCCGCCCAGATGCTCCGTGCGGAACACCCGGTCACCGCCGTGGCCGCCTACGCCACCGACTACCACACCGGCGAAGGCCCGATGAACGCGATCGACGGCCTCAGCGACAAGAACTTCGAGACCTGCTGGTCCACCTGGAGCCTCCCGCTGCCGCAGAGCATCACCATCGACCTCGGCGGCGTATGGAGCAACGTCTCCACCCTCGAGTACCTGCCCAAACAGTTTGGCCGCAACAACGCCACCGACGGCGACATCACCGCCTGCACCATCTCCACCAGCACCGACGGCACCACCTTCACCCAGGTCGCCACCGCTCGCTGGGCCGGGGACCGCACCACCAAAGTCGTCGAATGGCCGGCCCGCAACGCGGGCTTAGTCCGCATCCAGGTCACCGCCGGCACCGGCGGCTACGCCAACATCGGCAACCTGCGCATCGGCGGCCGCACAGCGACACCCGCCCTGGTCTCCACCCTCTTCCGCGGCGACGGCACCGTGTACCGCCTCGTCGCCCGCCACAGCGGCAAGGTCGCCGACGTCTCGGGTGCCAAGACCGCCGACAACACCGCCATCCTGCAGTGGCCCTGGCAGAATCACGCCAACCAGAAGTGGACCATGGTCCGGGCCGACAACGGCTTCTACAAGATCCGCAACGTCAACAGCGGCACGCTCATGGAAATCGGCGGACTCTCCCGCGTCAACGGCGGAGGCGCCGATATCTGGGGCGACGCCAACGCGCCCCAGCAGCACTGGGCCATTACCCCCACCGGCGACGGCCACTACCTCCTCACCAACCGGTTCAGCGGCCTGTCCCTCACCGTCGACAGCGGCTCCACCGCCGACGGAGCCGCCATCAACCAGTGGACCTACAATGCCGTCCCCCAGCAGCAGTGGCAGATCATCCCCTCCTGACGGGGGTGCAGGAGACGGGCACGGGTCTGTCAAACGAGCGGCCCTGTCCCACATTCGGTGGTGACGGAAAGTCGTGAGGGTCGTTGACCTTCGTGTGATTTTCGGGTCTGTGCCCGCTGGTCATCGAGGATGTGGCCGACGAAGGTGAGCGGATCGTGGTGCGGGCGCGGACTCCGCAAGGCACCGCGGCCCGTCCGGTGTGCGGGGCCTCGTCGAAACGGGTGCACGGCTACCACTGGCGGACAGCGAGCACCTGTGTAAACGCCGGGCAGAAGATCCCGCCGTCCCCGTCCAGCATCTCGTCGAAGAGATCAAGGCCCTCGGGTTCGCAGGCTGCCTGAACCTCCTGCACAAGTACCTCAACCAGGGCCGCGCGGACGCCGACCGCAGCCACATCTCCCCGCGCCGGCTCGCCCGGAAGATCCTCACCAGGCCCGACAACCTCAAGACCGACACCACCGTCGCCGAGGTCGTGGTCTACGAGGCCGACCAGATTGAGCCGTGCACCCGTACCGGCTGGAGCGTCATGGTCACTCGCATCACCGCACCAGCGGACGTCGCCCGCTACCAGATCCTCCTCATCCCGTGGATCGAGGGGGACACGGACCACATCGTTGCCATCGCCACTGAACTCGTCACCGGTTACCGCCTCGAACGCTGACCCTCGCCTGGCCAGTCCTCACGCAGATCCACCGCGACGGTGATCCGCTCGCAGCGCGCGACGGCCGTTTGGGACTCGGCGCAGCCGCTACCGGGCGTGCCACTCCCGGGCGCTGGCCGCGTAGACCGTGCGGCGGGCGCGGTTGAGGTTGCCGAGGGGGCGGAACTCCGCCGGGGCGTGCCAGGGGTTGAAAGCGAGGGTGTCGACGTGGTCGCGGGTGGCCCGGCCCTTCGGGTCGAGGGTGTCCTGGACGGGAATCGTCAGGGTGGCCACGCCGAGCCAGGGCGAGTCCCTTTCCTTCCATTCGACTGCCCCGTCCTCGATCGGTGTCAGCCTCTCGCTGACGTACCTCTGGATGTGCAGGGCGAACCGGACCGACGAGTCGCTCAGCCGGGCGGCGAAGTCGTCCTGGAGACTGTCGGTAGGGTCCGGCGGCGGGGCGGGCGTCAGGTCGGGGCTGGCGACTGGGCCGAGTGGGCTGAGGCGGAACCTGACGGGGCCGGCCCCGCCCCACAGGACGGCACCACGGCTCCAGTAGGACTCCAGGGCCAGGCCGGGCGAGGGACGGTTGGCCTGTCTGAGGTTGCGGAGGACGCGTGCGGTCTCCGAAGGGCCGAACGTGGCCAGCATGCGGGGCAGGACCAGGGGTCTGGGACCGGCGCCGATCCTGGCGATCTCCACGAACTGGGTGGCGTCACGGGCGTGGGAGACCGGGTAGCTGGTCATGAGGAGGTCGTGTTCACCGCCGCCGGGGAGGGTCAGCTTCAGTGCCGCGCCGCGGAGGTCTGGGCTGCCGTCGGGCCGGACGGTGCCGCTGGCGTTGGACAGCCGGACGACGGCCGGCAGCCGGGCTCCTGCGGTGAAGTCTCCGGCACACAAGTCAGCGGGCAGGTCGGTCCGGAAGGTGAGTTCGGCGTTGTCCACGCCGACGACGATCTTGGCGTGGAACGTGCGGCGGGAGACCTGCGACCCGGATTTCCGCTTGTTCGTCCGCTGGATGCCGACGACGACGTCTGCCAGGGCACGGAAGTGGGCCTTTTCGGCTTCCGGTGAGCCGCCGTGGTAGATCTCGCGCCATTCGCCAGGCGTCGCGCCCGGTGCATCCGGTGCATCCGGTGCATCCGGTGCATCCGGTGCGTCCGGTGGGGAGTCGTGGCTGTCTGTCATGGTGCGTCTTCCTCTGTCGGTGGGGCGGCCGTTCAGACGATCCGGGCGTTGTGCGTGGCGGTGTCGATGACGTCGTCGAGGCGGCCGGCGAGGATCTGCCGTGCCGCACTCAGCGTGAAGCCCGCGGCTGTGCCGGCGGGAACGTGGGCGGGGACCGCGAGGGCGTAGGGATCGACGAGGACGTCGACGACGACCGGGCCGCCGGTGTGGGCCAGCGCGGCCGTGAGGCCGTCCGCCACGTCGCCGGGGTCTTCGATGCGGATGCCCTTGGCGCCCATGGCCTCGGCGACGGTGGCGAAGTCCGGGTTGGCGAAGTCGGTTCCGAACGGGACGAAGCCGGCTTCCTGTTGCTCGATCTTGACGAAGTCCAGTCCGCTGTTGTTCAGCACGATGTGCACGACAGGCAGCCTGCGCTGTACCTCCGTGAGCAGGTCGCCGAGTGCGAGCATGGTGAACCCGCCGTCGCCGCACAGGGCGATCGTCTGCCGTCCGGGGAAGGCCAGTTGTGCCCCGAACGCGCCGGGCGAGGCGGTGGCCATCGACGCCCACGAGAACGATCCGAACAGTCGCCGCTTCGGTCCGTACCTGATGTGCCGGGCAGCCCAGATGACGGGGGTGCCGGTGTCGGCGAAGAACAGGGCGTCGTCGGCGGCGAGGTCGCTGAGGACGGTGGCGAGGTACTCCGGCCTGATCGGCCTGATCCGCGGCCCTTTCTCCGCGTAGTGCCGCATCCTGCGGTGGAACCGCTCGGTCTCCTCCACACACTGGGCGAGGAACCCGCCGTCGGGTTTCGGCTCGACCAGCGGCAGCAGCGCGGCCACGGTGGTCTGTACGTCGCCGGTGACGGCCAGGTCCACCGGTACGCGCCGGCCGAGCCGTTCCGGGTCGTGGTCGACCTGGATGATCCTGGTCCCGCCGTGCGGCAGGAAGCCGCTGAACGGGAAGTCGGTGCCGAGCATCAGCAGCACGTCCGCGTGCTGGAGCGCGTGATGGCAGCCGCCGTAGCCGAGGAGGCCGGTCATCCCGACCGCGTTCGCGTTGTCGTGTTCGAGGAACTGCTTGCCCTTGAGGGAGTAGCCGACCGGCGCGCCCAGCTTTCCGGCCAGCGCCGTCACCTCCGCGTGCGCCCCGGCGCAGCCCTGGCCGCCGAAGACTGCCACCGTGCCCGCCTCGTTGATCAGCTCGGCCATGGCGGCGAGGTCCTCCGCTCCGGCCGGCGCGTGTACCGGGCGGGGCAGCCGGATCTCGTAGCAGGCCTTCGGCGCGTGGGCCGCCGCGATGTCACCGGGCAGTGCGACGACCGCGGGGCCGCCCCGGGTCACCGCGGCCGTCACCGCGGACGTGACGACGGTGCGCAGCTGGCCGGGGTTGACCAGCCGGCCCACGTACACCGCCGCGGACGCGAAGAACCGGTACGGGTTCAGCTCCTCGACGGTCGCGCTGTCCATCAGGCCGGTCTCGGTGTCGCCGGCCAGGACGATGACGGGCACCCTCTCCTTGAGGGCGTCCAGCATGCCGTTGATCAGGTGCGCCACCCCGGGTCCCGCCGTCCCGCACACGGCGACCGGCTGCCCCGTCAGTTTCGCCTCCGCGACCGCGGCGAAGACGCCGAACTCCTCGTTGCGCACGTGTACGAAGTCGACCTGGCCGTTGCGGCGCATCGCGTCGACCACCGGGTTCAGTGCGTCGCCGACGATGCCGTAGCAGCGCCGTACGCCCGCGCTGACCAGCATCTCCCACAGGCCGTCGGCCACCGTTTTCGACATGGGGGGTGTCTCCTTTCTCAGCCGGTGTCAGCCGTTCTCGTCGCGTTCGGGCCGGGACCGGACCCGGCCCCGGACCCGGATGGTCAGCGGGTTTCGCCGGTCGTGGCGTCGAGGACTCCGGCGCGCGGGCTCAGTGCCCAGTCGAGGGCGAAGTCGGCGACGGCCTCCCAGCCGGGTTCGCCGCAGGTGAAGTGGTCGCGGCCGGCGAAGACGGTGTGCGCGGTGACCGCCGTCGAGTGCTTGGCGTTCTTCTCGTAGTTCTGCCGCTGGACGACGGGGGGCAGGATGTGGTCGCTGCCGCCGGAGACGAACAGCAGCGGTGCCCGGTCACCGTCGGCGAAGTCGAAGGTCGTGGCCGCGTGCGGGGTGACGGCTGCGAGGCCGCCCTGGAAGAGGATGCGGGCCGGCGTCGGCACGGCGTAACGGTCGTAGGCCCGCCGGGACTCATCCTCGTCCAGGGCGTTGGTGAAGGCGTAGTGGAACTGCTCGGCCGTCAGGGGGACGGCCCGGTGAGCGTTCGCCGGGTCCTTCAGGACCGGCAGGACCGAGCGGAGCTCCGAGAACGGCATCGCGTTCACGCCCTTGACGGCGGCGCCGTCGATCGACACCCCGGCCGCCCCGAGCCCGGCACCCACCAGAAGCTGGGCGAACGTGCCGCCGAACGAGTGCCCCATGATGATCGGCGGGGTGTCGAGTTTCCCGATGACGGCGGTGAGACGGTCCATCACCTCGCGAACCCCGACACCGGCGATCGCCGAGGCGTCCTCGCGGAGCGCCGCCACCCCGGCTTCGCCCGGCTCGATCCCGGGGTATCCGGGCGTGAGGACGGTGAAGCCCCGCTCCTCGTACCGGGCCGCCCAGTGCTCCCAGGCGAGCGGCGTCATCCACAGGCCGTGGATCAGGACGATCGTGTTCGGTGCGGAAGTCATGCCCGCGTCCCTCCCTCACTACGGCAGCCGTCAGGGCGGATGCCCGGTCGGTTCTGTCCTGCCGCCGTCAGCGTGGCACCGCGTGCACTGTGCACGGGGCCAAGGATTCGGCCCGCTGTTGTGCGCGGCGACAACTCCTGAGGCAACGGAGTGGGAGACGCCGGCCGCGCGCGGTGTCGCAGCCCGTCTTGAGGCCAGGCCCCGTCGGCGCGCCCGGCGGCCCCCGCCGACTCTCACTCGGGCCGGGCCAGGGTGTCGCCGCCTGTCGTGTCTCTCCAGACGACGGCCAGCCGGGCAAGTTCCCGGTGTGCGTGCCGGTCGAGGTCGAGGCCGGTCAGCTTCTCGATCCGGTTGATGCGGTAGAGCAGGGTGTTGCGGTGGGCCGGGAGCGCTGCCGCTGCCGCGGTCCGGTTGAAGCCGTGCCCGGCCAGGCACCGCAGCGTCTGCGACAACGTCCCGGAGGGGTCCTCGGCGTCCAGTCGGCCGAGGACCCGCCGCACGATGTCCTCGGCCAGCCAGGGGGAGTTCGCGAGCATGAGCTCCGTCAGGAAGTCGTCCGCGCGGATCCGTCCCCGGCGTCCGGCCCGGCTCGCCAGGGTGACCAGGTCGTGCAGGTTGCCGACCGCTTCCGCGAGCCCGGCGGCGCCGGTGGCCGACTCGGCGGCGAGGATCAGCGTGCCGTCGGCGAGGAAGCCTGCCCAGTCGAAGCCCGGACCGGTCAGCCCGGCGATGCGGTGCCCCTGTGTGCAGGCGAGTGCGCCCGCGGACCGCAGACGTGCCGCCAGGCCGGCGTGCGCGGCGGCCGAGCCGCCGTCGATCGCGGCGACGAACGGGCAGTGCGGGCCGGCGAGTTCGAAGCCCAGCCGCTCCGCCCGGTCGAGGTCCTCGATGGTCGTCGCCGACCGGGCGCAGATCCGGGCGAACAGCGTCGCCGCCCGGGAATCGCCGTCGGCGGACGGCAGGTCCCGCTGGTCGGCGAACGCCACCTTGACGGTCGTCAGGACGATGTCGAGGAACGTCCACGGCACCTCCAGGTGAGGCGGCGGCCAGGCACCGCCCTCGGGCCGGCCGGCCTCCGTCACGCTGCTCCACACGGCCCGCGCCGCACCGCAGCAGGCACGGATCGCGTCCTCGGCGGCCAGACCGTGCCGCGCCGCCTCGCGCGCCGCCTCATAGAGGTCCGACAGCACGTCCTCGCCGGGCTCCTGTCCGCTCAGCAGCCAGTTCCTGATCAGTTCCAGGCTGCGGCGGATGATGTCCTCCATGGCTCTCGCCCGGGAGCCGTGGCCGGGTATTCGTCCGGCCGGGGTGTCGCTGAGATCGCGGGCCAGCTGCCGGGCCAGCGCCTCGCTGTCGAGGTCGTGGAGTACGCCGCGCAGCCGCCCGGCCGCCGCGGGCCCGACACCGGCCCGGGGCGTGGCGTACATGGCTGTTACCTTCCAGATGCTCGGTGCGGACCGGTTCTCGCCGGTGCATGGGAGGGCTGCCCACACATGGGCAGCCGGTGACGGCCGACGCACGGGGATGTCCGGTGCGGCCGGTGCGTCGGTGTGGCCGATGACGACCGGCGGAGGGGAGCGGCCGGTGCCGTGGTCGTTGTCGGCCCCGGTGCCGTCGGCACGCGTCGGGCACAGGCCGTCGGCGCGAGACCGCTACAGCAGGTCCGGCGGCGGGAGCAGGAAGTTCCATGCGCTCAGCACCCCGCTGACGAACGCCACCAGCGAGGCCGGCAGCAGCAGGTAGAGCCCGGCGGTCCTGCCGGACGCCAGGACGGCTCCGCAGGCCACGAACAGCAGCATGACGACGATGCTGGTGTCACGGCGATCGAACAGGCCGGTCAGCCGCTTGTCGGCGGTGGCCGGACCGCGTCTGCGTCGCCCGATGGCCGGGGGCCTGAGCCTGCTGGCCATC
>NZ_JBEYFC010000366.1:0-9488 GCF_040634175.1 Streptomyces sp. NPDC007162 | reverse complement strand
CCCCACCATATTAACAACCATAATTCTGCATAACTTATATATTATTTTGTTAGTGGTGTAGTGCGTTTTGCTCTTCCGATTTCGCGGGGCGGCACCCCTGTGCGGGGGGTGCCGCCCCTTCGTGCGTGAGCTGCGGGGGTGTGGAGGGCCCGCAGGCAGGCGGAGCCGGCCGGATTCGAACCGGCGTCCTCGCGGTTTTGGAGACCGCGCGCGACGACCCCTGCGCTACGGCTTCGCCCGGCGGGGATCCTGACCCCTCGTGTCCGGTCAGAGCAGGCCGAGGTCGTCGAGTTCCTGGTACAGGGCGGCACGGGTGGGGTCGCCGGAGGGCGCGGGGGCGGAGCCGGCGGCGGTTCCGGTCCGGACGCGGCGGTCCCGGAACAGCCAGGCCCCGAGCAGGCCGCCGAGCAGTCCGCCGAGGTGGCCGAGCCAGCTCACGCCCGGGGTGCCGGGTACGGCCACGGTGAGGAGGTACGCGAAGGAGGCGCCCATGACGACGCCGATCAGTGTGTCGATCAGGTGCCGGTCGAAGAGCCCGCGGACGACGACGTACCCGAAGTACCCGAAGATCAGGCCGCTGGCGCCGACCGTCGCCACGTCACCGCGCTCGAAGAACCAGACCACGGCGCCACTGCTCACGGCGATCAGCAGGGTCAGCCCGAGGAACCGCAGCACTCCCCGGTACGCGGCGAGGAAACCGAAGACGAACAGCGGCCCGGAGTTGCTCTCGATGTGCGCCCAGCTCCAGTGCAGCAGCGGCGCGACCAGGATGTCGGGCAGCGTGCCGAGGTCGCCGGAGACCACCGCGTAGTCCCTGGAGAGCGCGTAGTGGTCGGCGAAGTTGGCCAGCTGCACCAGCCAGACGACCGCGAGCAGCCCGAACATCACGAAGAACGCCTTCCGCGCCTCCGCGATCACCTGCGCGGGACTGTCCGGCACCGCCCGGAACCGGCCGCCCCTGCCCCTGTCCGATGCCCCCACGGCGTCCACCGCACCCACGGCAGGCCCCCCTCCGACGGATTCCACGTCCCTACCACGGCGCACTTTACGACAGCCCGCCGTCGAGATGGCACCGCGGCCGTGGGCCCGGAAAACCGCTTTGAGGAGCGGTCCCGGCTGCGTAAGGGTCCGTGCGTATGGAGTTCTTCTGTTATCACCGCGACCGGGCCGGCTCCCTCGCCTTGCGTGCCGGACTGGCCGAGGAGCACTGGTCGTACATGGACCGGTACGCGGCCGAGCTGATCGCCCGGGGGCCGACCTTCGGCGCCGACGGGGAGACACCCACTGGCAGTGTGCACATCGTCGACCTGCCCGACCCGGCCGCTGCCCGTGCGTTCGCCTTCGACGAGCCCAACCACCAGGCCGGCGTGTACCGGGACGTGCTGCTGCGGAGGTGGCGCAACCTGCTCGGGCGCACCATGTGGGAGTTCCCGGGCGGCCGGACCGGCGGCGACCGGTACCTGGTGCTGGGGCTGGGCCCGGAGCGGGCCGCCGGGGACGGCCTCGACCTGCCCGCCCACGTCGACCGCGACGAACTGGTCGCCTACGGGCCGCTGTCGTCCGACGACGGCGGCACCTGGCTGGGCACCGCCGCCCTCGTCCGCGCCCCGGGCCCGGACCGGGCACGCGAGGTCCTGGGCCGGCCGACCGGGTACGCGCACGTGGAAGTGCACGAGTGGGAGTTCGGCGGGCGGCGCTGACGCCGTCTCGGGGTGTCGGCGTCTACAGCGAGGCGCCGCTGTCCACCACCAGGTCCGTGCCCACCATCGACGCCGCCGCGTCGGAGGCCAGGTACAGGACGGCCGCCGCGATCTCCTCCGTCGCCGAGACCCGGCCCAGCGGGAGGGTCGCCCGTGCCCGCTCCGCCCGGTCCGCGTCCGTCTCGCCCGCGCGCAGCGACATCGGGGTGGCCGTCGCGCCGGGGCTGACGACGTTGATCCGGACGCCGTCCCGGACGTGGTCCAGCGCCGCACCCCGGCTCAGGGCCGTCACCGCCGCCTTCGTCGCCGCGTACGCGGCGGCCCCGGCGGACGTGGTGTGGACGCCGAAGTTCGAGGAGACGGTGACGATCGCACCGCCGGTCGGCTGGGTCCGCATCCGGCGGATCTCCGCCTGCAACGCCAGGTGCACGCCCGTCACGTTGACCGCCAGCTGCTCGTGCCAGTCGGCCTCCGGGAAGTCCGCCAGCGGCACGCCGCCCCGGAAGATCCCCGCGTTGTTCACCGCCACGTCCAGCGAGCCGAACCGGTCCACGGCGGCCGCCACCAGTGCCTCGGCGTCCCCGGGCCGCGCGAGGTCGGCCGGTACCGCCGCCGCCTCGCCGCCCCGCTCCTCGATCAGCGCCACCGTCTCCTTCAGCGGCCCCTCCCGGCGGCCCGCCACGACCACGCGCGCACCCTCGGCCGCGAAGGCCAGGGCGGTGGCCCGGCCGATACCGGTGCCCGCCCCGGTGACCAGGACGGTGCGCCCGGAGAAGCGACTGGAGGTCGGCATGAGTGATCTCCTTTTTTCGAGAACGATCGGTTCATTATCGAGCCGCAAAAAAGACGCCCGCGCACCGGTGCGCGAGGGCGTCCGTCAGTCCAGCAGGTGCAGCACCTGCTCCGCCGCGTCCCGGACCCGGGCCGGGTCGGCCGACGCCTTGCCCACCACCCGCAGGCCCTGGAACAGGACCAGCAGGGTGCGGGCGAGGGCGAGCGGGTCGCGGTCGGCGGGCAGTTCGTGCTGGGCCCGGGCGCGGGTGAGGGCCGTGTACAGGACCGTCTCGACCCGGTCCCAGTCCTGCTCGACGCTGCGCGCCGCGGCCGGGTCGTGCGGGGCCAGTTCGGCCGCGGTGTTGGTGACCAGGCAGCCGCGCAGTCGCAGCTCGTCGGCCGCGGACTCGTCGGCGAACCGCCGTACCAGCGCGCGCACGGCGGGCAGCGCCGGGCCCGGCAGGGACAGGCCGTGCAGGAGGGGCGGGAGGCGGTCCCGCTGGTAGCGGTCCAGCGCCTTCAGGTACAGGTCGCGCTTGCCGCCGAAGGTCGCGTAGAGGCTCGCCCGCCCGATGCCGAGGTGCTCGACCAGGTCGGCCACGGACGTCGCCTCGTAGCCGCGCCGCCAGAACAGCTCAAGAGCCGACAGCAGCGCGGCATCCGGGTCGAACTCCTTTGCCCTGGCCACACGCCAGAGCCTAGATCGAAAAAGAACGAACGGTCAATAAAGGAGTGGGTGACGGAACTCCCCGGTCCTATACGGCGGTCCGCACCTCGTACGCCGCCACCCGTACCGCCTCGTCGTCCAGGCACTCCCCGGTCGCCAGGTCGAAGCGCTGCTTCAGCAGCGGTGAGGCGACGAACGGGCGGCCCTGGTGGGTGCCGGTCAGGCCGCGGGAGAGGACCGCCGCGCCGCCGAAGGGGTCGCGGTTGTCGATGGCGTACAGGCGGTCCGCGCGGTCGCGGAAGACGGCGACCTGGCGGCCGTCCGGCAGCAGCGCGGCCACCCCCCGGCCGGGGGTCAGCAGGCTCAGGTCGCAGACCGTGAACCAGCTGTCCGCCAACTGGAGCTGGACCTTCAGGTCGGTGGTCTCGGGGGCCAGGGTCATCGCTGGGCGCTTCCTTCCAGTACGTCTGCGGCGGGGCGCATGCCGATGGACAGCAGCGGCAGGTCGGGCTTGATCTGGTCGCGCTCGGGCACGAAGCCGACGACCGGGTCGGGGGTGTCGGGGGCGTTGACGAAGGACACGAAGCGGGCGAGCTTCTCGGGGTTGTCGATGGTCGACGCCCACTCGTCGGCGTAGTTGGCGACGTGCGCCGCCATCAGGGACTCCAGCTCCTCGCAGATGCCGAGGGAGTCCTCGACGACGACGTCACGGACGTGGTCCAGGCCGCCCGGGATCCGCTCCAGCCAGGTCGACGTGCGCTCCAGGCGGTCCGCCGTGCGGATGTAGAACATCAGGAACCGGTCGATCAGACGGACCAGTTCGGCGTCGGAGAGGTCCTGGGCGAGCAGGTCCGCGTGGCGCGGGGTGGCACCGCCGTTGCCGCCGACGTAGAGGTTCCAGCCGCCCGCGGTGGCGATGACGCCGAAGTCCTTCGACTGGGCCTCCGCGCACTCCCGGGCGCAGCCGGACACCGCCGACTTGAGCTTGTGGGGGGACCTGAGCCCGCGGTAGCGCAGCTCCAGGTCGATCGCCATCCGGACCGAGTCCTGGACGCCGTACCGGCACCAGGTCGAGCCCACGCAGGACTTCACCGTCCGCAGCGCCTTGCCGTAGGCGTGCCCGGACTCGAAGCCGGCGTCCACCAGCCGCATCCAGATCAGCGGCAGCTGCTCGACGCGCGCCCCGAACATGTCGATGCGCTGACCACCTGTGATCTTCGTGTACAGCCCGAAGTCGCGGGCGATCTCACCGATCGTGATCAGGCCCTCGGGGGTGATCTCACCGCCGGGGATGCGCGGTACGACCGAATAGGAGCCGTTCTTCTGGAGGTTGGCGAGGAAGTGGTCGTTGCTGTCCTGGAGGGCCGCCTGCTCGCCGTCCAGGACGTAGCCGCTCGCGCCGATCGTCGGGGCGAGGGACGCGATGATCGAGCCGACGGCCGGCTTGCAGGTCTCGCAGCCGTCGCCGCCCCGGGCCTCCTCGCGGCCGTACCGGTCGAGCAGGTCCTGGTAGGTGTTGACGCGCAGCGCGAGGACGATCTCGTACAGCTCCTCGCGGGTCTGCGCGAAGCAGCCGCACAGGCCCTTGTCGACCTCGACGCCGGACGCCTCCAGCTCCGCGGTGACCAGCTGCCCGAGGACCTTGACGCAACTGCCGCAGGTCGTACCGGCCTTGGTGCACTTCTTCACCTCGGGCACGGTGGTGCAGCTGTGCTCGGTGACGGCCTCGCGGATGGTGCCCTTGCGGACGTTGTTGCAGGAGCAGATGATCGCCTCGTCCGGCAGCGCGGCCGGGCCGAGCTGGACGGCCTCCCCGGCACCGGCCGGCAGCACCAGCGACTCGGGGGAGACCGGCGGCACCGAACCGGTGAACGCCTTCAGCGTCCCGTACGCCTCCGCGTCGCCGACCAGGATGCCGCCGAGCAGGGTGCCGTCCCGGCCGATGACCAGCTTCTTGTACAGGCCCGAGCGGGCGTCGGAGTAGACGACGTCCAGGCAGTCGTCGCCGGTGCCGTGCGCGTCGCCGAAGGAGGCCACGTCCACGCCGAGCAGCTTCAGCTTGGTCGACAGGTCTGCGCCGGTGAAGGCGGCCTCGTCGGAGGCGATGGTCGCCGCGGCGGTCTCGGCCTGCTCGTAACCCGGCGCCACCAGGCCGTACACCCGGCCGTCCGCCGCCAGCGCGCACTCGCCGATCGCGAACACGTGCGGGTCCGTCACCGTACGGCACTGCTCGTCGACCGTGATGCCGCCGCGCTCGCCGACCGTAAGGCCGCAGTCCCGGGCGAGTTGGTCGCGCGGCCGGACACCGGCGCTGAACACCACCAGGTCGGTGGCGAGTTCGGAGCCGTCGGACAGCTTCATGCCGGTCACGGCACCCGCGTCGTCGACCACGATCTCCTGCGTGCCCACGCCCGTGTGCACGGTCAGGCCCATCTCCTCGATGGTGCGCAGCAGCGCCGCGCCGCCCCCCTCGTCCACCTGCACCGGCATCAGCCGGGGCGCGAACTCCACGATGTGGGAGGTGAGTCCGAGCCCCTTGAGCGCGCCCGCGGCCTCCAGTCCGAGCAGCCCGCCGCCGACCACGGCGCCCGTCGAGGCGTTCTTCGCGTACTCCTCGATCGCGAGCAGGTCCTCGATCGTGCGGTACACGAAGCAGCCGGTCGCCTCCTTGTGCGGGACCGGTGGCACGAACGGGTACGAGCCGGTGGCCAGGACGAGCGTGTCGTACCCGAACACCGCGCCGGACCTGGCCGTCACCGTCCGCGCTGTGCGGTCGACGTGCTGCGCCGGGTCGCCGACGTACAGCTCGATGCCGTGGTCGTCGATGAACCCCATGTCGGTCATGGAGAGTTCGTCGGGGCTCCGGCCCGAGAAGTACGAGGTGAGGGCGACGCGGTCGTACGCGGGACGCGGCTCCTCGCAGAGCACGACCACGCGGTGCGTGGCGGTCAGACCGCGCGCCGCGAGCGCTTCGAGGAAGCGCTGGCCGACCATGCCGTGGCCGACGAGCACGATCGTGGGGGTGGCCCCGGGGGCGGTGGTCATCAGGAGCCTCCATCGTGGGTGAGCAGGTGGAGCGGGGGGACGCCACCGGCGAAGAACCCGGCGGATGTCACGGACCCGGCGGATGTCACGGGCCCGGTGGCCGTCACGGGTGCCGCGGGCGTCTCCGGCGGCGTCGGCACCGGCACCGGCGCCGGCGTCACGGGCCTCAACGGTGTCACCGGTGTCACCGGCATGCCGGACTCCCCGAGCCGCCGGGCGGAACGGACGCCCGCGAGGCCGGCGCCGGTCACCACCACACGCGTATTCGAGGTCATGTCCAGGAGCGTGCGCGGCGGACGTTACCCGACCGCATCACCACTGTTTCCCGCGCGGAACGCTGCCCTCTTCGCCGCCGGGGGAGGGGTGTGAGGGGTCCGGGGCCCGGCGGGCAGCGCCTGTGAGGCGCGCGAAACGCGGCCGGTCGGCGGGGCCGCGGTACCGGCGCGGGCGGGGGCCCGGTGGTCAGCGGGTCGCGGTGAGGTGGGCGAAGACGACGACGTTGCCCTGGTAGCCGGTCGCGCGCGAGTAACCGCCGCCGCAGGTGATCACCCGCAGCTCGGGGCGTTTCGCGGCTCCGTACACCTTCTCGTCCGGGAAGTCCCGGGCCTGGTAGACCTCGACCGCGTCCACCGTGAAGACGGCGACGGACCGGTCCCGCCGGTCCACCTCGATGACCGCGCCGCGCCTGAGGGCACCGAGGTCGTAGAAGACGGCGGGGCCCTCGGTGTTGTCCACGTGCCCGGCGACGATCGCGGTACCGGTCTCGCCCGGCGTGGTGCCCGCCTCGTACCAGCCGGCGAGGTTCCTGTCGGCGGCGGGCGGCACGTCGAGGCTGCCCGCGGAGGTGAGGGCGAGGCCCATGAGGGGGGCGTTCACGCGGATGGCGGGGATGCGGATCCGGGTGGGCGGTGAGGGCGGCAGCGCGGGGGACGCGAGGCGCTCCTCCCCGGGGTCGGGGCGGCCCTCCGCGGCGGACGGCTGGGGCGGGGCGTCACGCGGTCCCGACCCGGGGCCGAGCAGCCAGACGCCCGAGCCGAGGGCCACCACGGTCACGGCGGCTATCGCGGTGTCCCCGATCCTGCGCATACGAATCCCTCTTTCGAAGGCGACCGAACGGTGACCCCCTACCCCCTCCGGGCCGCGAGGGGCGTCGGACCCGGAGGGGGTGGGATGGCGGTACCGGCGGACGGACAGCGGAGGGTGTCCGTCAGAACGCATCGCCTCTCGCCCGGCGATGCAGGAGCCAGGTACCGCCCGCGGCGGCGACGGCCAGAGCCGCCACGCCCGCCGCGGTCTGCACGGGGTCGGTGCCAAGGGCACCACCGACCCCCGTCTTCACACTGCCGTGGGGCTGCAGCTGCCCTCCGGCCGACGTCAGCGCCACCGTGAGGTCACCGGTGGCCCGACGGGTCCCGTCGGCGCACTTCGCGACGATCTCGTACGTCCCCGGCTGCGCGCTTTGCGGCACCCGGAACTCGCCGATCGCCTCGCCCTCGTGCGTGCTGGGCGCGAGCGTGAACGTCCCGGCGCCGACCGAGCCGGCGTCCCCGACGGCCGACCCCTTCTCCCCGCACACCGCGGTGTTCACCGTGACCTGAGCGCCGGGCGCCGTGGTCGAGGGGTACACGTCCAGGCCGCCGGAGCTGCCGCCGTAGGCCGGTGCGGTGGCGCCACCGGCCGCGGCCACCGCGAGCGCGGCTCCGGTCAGCAGACGGACGGTGCGTCGCATGGTGCTCCCTCGCTCCTGGTCGGGCTCGTCCACTCCCTTGCTCTTCCGAGGTAAAAGCAGGCGGGCCGGGCCCGCTTCCTGAGATTCCGTCAGCTGTGGGATGAACGGGTGTCACCCATGGGGCTCCCGACGGGGGTTGTGGGGGCGTTCGGGCAGGTCAAGGCAGCTGCGGAGAGATAAGTATGAGAAGCACACGAATGGCGGGTGCCGGGAGGAGTGAACGGGTGACCCGTCGCCCCCCGGCCCTGCGGCGGCCATAGCCCCGGGCCCAGGCCGAAGACGGACCTGGGCACCCGGGTCCCGCCGCCCGGTCAGGGGCCACGCCTTGCCCGGGGTTCCCGGCGGTCCGCGAACCGGGCCCTGCCTGAGCGCCGCCCTCCATCAAGGAGCGCATCCTGCCCGGGCCACCGTCCGCCCGCCGCCCGGTCGGCGCGCCCCGTCCGAGGACCGCCGTCCGTCCGGGGACCGTCGCCCGGTCAGGGGCTGCGCCCCGTCCGGCGACATCCGTCCGGTCCGGGGCCGCGCCCTGCCCGGGGATTGCCGTCTGTCCGGGGACCGTCGCCCGGTCGGGGGCTGCGCCCCGTCCGGGGACCGCCGCCCGTCCGAGGGGCGTCGCCCGGTCGGCCCCTCGTAGCGCTACGGCGTGCCCTCTGGCGCCATGCGGATCGCCGCGATGTCGAACTGCAGGCGCACCGTCTCGCTCACCATCGCGCCGCCCTCCGCCAGCCGGGAGTTGTAGGACAGGCCCCAGTCCATGCGGTTGATCGTGGTCGTGCCGTCGAAGCCGACGCGCTCGTAGCCGAAGGGGTCGGTGACGTGGCCGATGTAGGTGAGCTCCAGGTCGACCGGGCGCGTCCGGTTCTTGATGGCGAGGTCGCCGGTCATGACGTAGACGTCGGGGGACTTGAGGCGTACCGCCGTGCTCTGGAAGCGCATCCGCGGGTAGGCGGCGGAGTCCAGGAAGTCGCGGCCCGTCAGGTGGGCGTCCCGCTGCTCCACGCCGGTGTCCACACTGCCCGTGGACAGGATGATCTCCGCCTGGGAACGGGACGGGTCACGACCGTCGAAGTAGAGCCGGCTCTTGTACTCGGTGAAGGCCCCGCGCACCGTCGTCACCATCGCGTGCCGGACCGAGAAACCTATTCTGCTGTGCGCCGGGTCGATGATCCACTCGCCGGACAGGGCGGCGAGCGCGGGGTCCAGCAGAACGGGCGCGGAGCGGTGGGAGGAGGACGCCTGCGCGGAGCGGGGCGGGGCCGTGGGGGTGCGCCGGGCGGTGTGGGGGCGGCTGAACAAGTTCATGTTTTATCTAGGTAGTGCACGGGAGAATTTGCCGCAAGGGCTTGTCAGGACAACGGAGTTGCGCAATTCGGTGGGTCGTCACGGAATTCACACATCTCCGCCATGGAATCCGCTCGGCGGCAGTATGAATGCCCCGGCTGTTCCTTGAATTCCGGGTATTCACCCTGTTCGCCGCTGTTTGCCATGGGGTACGAGGTACGGCCGCCGAGGCAGCCGACGAGCTGCGCAAGGCTCTCGGCTTCCACTACGGCGACGTCACCGTGGAACTTCT
>NZ_JBEYFC010000365.1:0-9504 GCF_040634175.1 Streptomyces sp. NPDC007162 | reverse complement strand
CGCCGGCTCGCTCCGCTCGCCCAGCTGCTGCGCACCGAGTGCGGCCGACTCGACGTCCCTGTGATCGAGGCGCTGTGCATCTCGGACACCCGCTTCTGGTCGTACTGCTGCCCGACGCAAGGGTGTTGCCCCGACGACGGCACCCCCATGGGGCTGCCCGGCACTTCCGTGCTCGCGGCCGCCGCCACCTACGCCGGTATCCAGGTGCGCGGCAGCCTGCGCGAGTTGCGGGCCAGGCTGCTCCCCTGGGAGAGCGGCGCCGCGCTGGAACAGGAGATCGCCCTGGACCGCGCCGGCCGGGCCCTGGTGCCCCGCATCCTCGACGACGCCTTCCGCGCGGAGGTGGCCGAGGACACTCTCACCCTCGCGGAGAGGATCATCGAACGGTACGCCGCCGCCACCCCGGAGTCCGACATCCACCAGGCAGACCTCCGCGACGACCGGCTGCTCGCCCACGACGAGGCCGCACGGCTGATCCTCGGGCTCCAGGACCGCACGACCCGGGATCGCGCGGCCGCCTGGATGGAGGGCACCGAGGCCGGGCCGGCCTTGCGTCTGTGGCGAGCCCTGGCCCGCCGCTGCGTCGGCCCCTACGGCGAACACGCTGCCGCGCCCCTGACGCTGGCCGGCTGGGTCGCCTGGTCGAGCGGTGACGACCTGGAGGGGCGGGAGGCCCTCGCCATGGCCCTGGGTGCGGACCCCGACTACCTCTTCGCCCACCTGCTGCACCAGGCCTGCAACGAGGGCCTGGATCCGGAGTCGATCCGCCGCTGCCTGCGCGCCGGGCGGGCGGAACGCCGCAGCGAGGACACCGCCGCGGCGGTCGCCGACGCCCCCCTGATCGCCGACGCCGCCCCGCTCGTCCCGGGGGCCGACCACCCGCCGGCCGGCGCGTCCGCGGCACCCCCGAGGCGTCGTCCGCGTACGGGGAACAACACCGACAACCGACGGCGGCGGCCGGACGAGACCCGGCCACGGCGAGCGGGCACGGATCCCGCCCGCCCCGGTTCGACAAGGCCCGGCGGCACGCGTAAGCACGTGGCGGACCGGGCCGCAGCGACGGACAGGGCGGAGAGCGGCACACGAGCAGGCGGGGCCGGCCAGGAGGGCGCGCGATCCGCGAACAGCCGCAGCGAGTCCGACGAATGAACCGGCCGCACACCCATGCGGCCGGGTTCGGCGGGCGGGGGCGTGACCAGGAAGAGCCCGCGCCCGTTCACCTGAGTGGCGGAACGGCTGGACGGGTCGTGCCGCCACCCGCCCCCGCCCCTCCGGAGCCCTCCGTCCGGCGCCGAGCACGTCACAGGCGCACAGAGCGCAGAAGAAGCCTCCCCATGCATCAGCCGACTCCGCCTTCCACCGCCGACGACAACCGCCGACTGAGGGACCTCCCGCCCTGGCTCCCGCCGACGGACGACGGTCCGGGCCGGCCACCCGCCCGCGCACCCCGGCCCGCTTCCGCGACCGCACGACCGGCTCCCGGCCCCCGACGCGCCACCGGACTGCCGCCCGCGCACACCGCGCTGATCTGCGTCGCGCTCCCCGGGCTCGCCATCTCCACAGAGCACGGCCAGCTGACCGGTCACGGCCTGGAGGGTTTCTACCGCGCAGGCCGACGGCTGCTCGCGCGCTGCCAGGTCCGTGTCGCCGGACGGGAACCGCTCGCCGTACAGGCCCGGATGACGGGGGCGGACTCCGCTCGCTTCGTCGGCACCGTCCGGGTCTCTCCGGCGGCGGGTCCGGACCCGGACGTCGTCG
This sequence comes from Streptomyces sp. NPDC007162, assembly GCF_040634175.1. Taxonomy (NCBI): domain Bacteria; kingdom Bacillati; phylum Actinomycetota; class Actinomycetes; order Kitasatosporales; family Streptomycetaceae; genus Streptomyces; species Streptomyces sp. NPDC007162. The sequence goes on along the minus strand of NZ_JBEYFC010000365.1, from coordinate 7,746 downwards.
TGGAACGCACCCGGCACGCCGACGGCACGGAGCGCATCACCCTGCGCAGCTACGCGGTCCACCCCCTGCGCCTGCCGCTGGAGGTGGCCCTGGCCACGGATCTCGCGGAACTGAGCGCCATCGCCTCCGGCGCCCCGGGCCCCGAACTGCCGGCCACCGTCCACGGCTCCGGCCTGCGCTGGACCACCCCCAGTGGCACCTCGTGGATCACGGCGGACCCGGCGCCCGCCGACGCGCTGGCCTCGGCGGGACTGTTGCGCTGGGAGTTCGAACTGCCACCGGGCGGCACGGCCGGCGTGGAGCTGCGGGTGCGCCCCGAAGGTGCGGGCCCGCCGCGCGCCATGGGGCGGGCAGCGACCAGCCCACTCGCACCGGCCAGGGCCGCGGGCGACGACCCGGGGGTCGCGGCGCTGCTCAGGACCAGCATCGACGACCTGGAGGCACTCCTGCTCCGTGACCCGGTGCACCCTTCCGACACCTGTCTCGCAGCCGGGGCACCGTGGCGGTGCGGCCTGGCCCCGGCCGAGGCGCTCGCCGCCGCCAGGATGGTCCTGCCCCTCGGCACCCGTCTCGCCGCCGGCACTTTGCGCACCCTGGCCCGGACCCAACTCAGTGGTCCCGGACCGCGCGCCGGCATGATTCCCGGCCCCCGACGCGACGCCGGGGCACACCTGCCACCGGCTTGTACCGGCACGGAGGCCACCCTGCTCTTCCCCGTGCTGCTCGCGGAGGCCCGCCGCTGGGGGCTGCCGGAACAGGAGACACGGGAGCTGCTGCCGGCCGCCGAGCGCTGCCTGACCTGGCTGCGCACCAATGCGGGCGACCGGACCTACCTCTGCGACCCGGATCCCGGCGGCCCGGTGCGCAGCGAGACCCAGGCCCACGCCCACCGGGCCGCGCTGCTGGGCGCAGACCTCCTCGACGCCTACGGGCGGCCGGGCGCCGCCGCATTGCGGCAGTGGGCGCAGGAGCTGGGAAAAGCGTTCCGGGCGGACTTCTGGGCCGCGGACCGGGGCGGCGGCCGCCCGGTGGCGGCCCTGGCTCCCGACGGCCGCCCTCTGGCCCTGTTCGGTGCCACTGCCGTGCACCTGCTCGACACCGGCCTGCTCGGCGCGGGCCGTCCGGCCGCCGGCCTGCTCGACAAGGTGCAGACCGAGCAACTCGCCCGGCTGCTCGGTGGCCCGGCCATGGACTCGGGGTGGGGGCTGCGTGGGATGGGAGCGAAGGAGGCGGGACACCACCCGTTCGGCCACCGGTCCGGGGCCGTCCGGGTCCAGGAGACGGCACTCGCCGTCGCCGGACTGGCCGCCGCCGGCTACGAGAAGGAGGCAGGCGGGCTGTTGCGCGGGCTGCTGGCGGCGGCCGAGCACTTCGGCCACCGGCTGCCGGAGATGTTCGCCGGAGAACAGCGCTCCGACGGGAGTGCCCCGCTCCCGCATCCCGCGGCCTGCCGCCCGGCTGCAACGGCCGCCGCCTCCGGAATCCTGCTTCTGACCACGCTCGTCGGCATCCGCCCCGACGTCCCGGCCGGCACCGTCGTCCTTCGCCCGGTCCACAGCGCCCCTCTGGGCGAACTCGGCCTGACCGGACTTCGGGTCGCCGGAGCGCCTTTCTCGGTGCGGGTCAGCCGGCTCGGCCTGGCCATGGTCGAGGAGGCCGCCGACGGCCTGCAACTGGGGAAGTGACCCCGGTCGTACCGGAGGGTGCGCGGGTACGACGGCACGGCCGTGCGGGAAAGGGTGACCGGGCGTCGTACGCGCGTCTCAGCGGAGGGCGGGGTGCATACCGGAGCGAAGTGGATCAGCCGTCGGGCCGGGCGGCGAAGGGAGTGTTTATCGTCAGGCAGACGACTATGATCACCGCATGCCCTACGACCCGTCAGCCTTTCCGCCGTTCGCCGTCACCGTGGACCTGGTCGTGCTGACCGTGCGCCGCCATGCCCTGTGCGCGCTGGCGGTACGCAGAGGCGAGTCGCCGTTCCAGGGGCGCTGGGCGCTGCCGGGCGGCTTCGTACGGGCCGATGAGGATCTTTCACAGGCGGCGGCACGGGAGCTCGCGGAGGAGACCGGGCTGAGTGCCCACGACCCCGACGTGCCCGCTCAGGAGGGCGGGGCTCACCTGGAGCAGCTGGCGACCTACGGTGACCCCAAGCGTGACCCCCGGATGCGCGTGGTCAGCGTCGCCCACCTCGCCCTCGCCCCCGACCTCCCCGCGCCCCGAGCGGGCGGCGACGCCAGCAACGCGCGCTGGGCCCCGGTCGAGGAACTCCTCGCGCAGGGCGGCTACGGCCGGGACGGCGAGCCCGTCGCCCCGCTCGCCTTCGACCATGCCCAGATTCTGTCCGACGGTGTGGAACGGGCCCGCTCCAAGATCGAGTACTCGTCCCTGGCCACCGCGTTCTGCCCGCCCGAGTTCACGGTCGGCGAGCTGCGCCGGGTCTACGAGGCGGTGTGGGGTGTGGCGCTCGACCCGCGCAACTTCCACCGCAAGGTGACCGGTACCCCCGGCTTCCTCGTCCCCACCGGCGGCACGACCACTCGTCAGGGCGGCCGCCCGGCACAGCTCTTCCGTGCCGGCGGGGCGACCCTGCTCAACCCGCCGATGCTGCGGCCCGAGGTGTGACCGGCCGACAGTGCGAACCCGCAGAGGGTTAAACGCTCCTATACCTGGAAAAACGGTCATTTCGCGCTATCTTCCCTAGGGTGATCGAGGCCTTCGGACTGACCAGTGATCCCCGCAAGGCGCACCCGCCCGCCGTCGACGACGTGACCTTCGAGGCGCGTGCGGGCCATGTCACCGCACTCCTGGGAGAGGCGGGCGCGGGCAAGACCACGACGCTCAGACTGATGCTCGAACTCCAACATGGCCGCGGACTCACCCAGTTCAGAGGACGCCCCCTGCACCGCATCGCCCACCCCTCGCGTGAGGTCGGCGTGCTTCTCGGTGACGTCCCCGGCCACCCCGGCCGCTCCGTCCGCGGCCATCTGCGCATGCTGTGCGCGGCCACCGGCGTCCCGGCCCGGCGCGCGGACGAAGTGCTCGAAGCCGTCGGCATCGTCAGTCTGCGCGACGAACGCCTGGGCACGCTGTCGCGCGGCATGGACCGCCGTCTCGGCCTCGCCTGCGCCCTGCTCCCCGACCCGCACACCCTCGTCCTGGACGAGCCGACGAAGGGACTCGCCGGCCGCGAGGCCCACTGGCTGCACCGCATGCTCCGGGCGTACGCGGAGCAGGGCGGCACGGTCCTGTTCACCACCGCAGAACCCAAGGAGGCCGCCCGCGCCGCCGACCGGGTCGTCACCCTGGACGCCGGGAGACTTGTCGCGGACCAGGAGGCCACCGAGTTCGCCCGTACCCGGCTGCGCCCCCGGGTGGCCGTCCGCAGCCCGCACGCCGCCCGGCTCGCCGCCCTCCTCAGCAAGGAGGCCCGCACGGCCCGCCGTTCCCTGGAGATCGTACGGGAAGGCGGCAACCGCCTCTCCGTGTACGGCAGTACCACCGCCGAGGTCGGCGAGACCGCGTTCCGACACGGCATCCTCGTCCATCAACTCGCTGACGAGACCGGCGACATGGGTCCCGGCGCCGATGCGGAGCCGTTGACCGGGCCGGCGCCTGGGGTGGTACGGCGACTACGGGACGTGAGCGAGCCGGGCGCGACGGAGGAGTCCCGGGCAGCCGGGAAAGCCATGACCGACGACTCGCGGCACGATCCCGGCGGGGAACTCCGGCGCGCCGTCGGTTCCCCCGTCACCCCGCAGCCGCGGGCTTCGGCCGCCCCCAAGACGGCAGCCCGGTCACGAGTGGACGACAACGAGCCGGGCCCGAGCGGCTCGTCCGACGAGGATGAACCGTCCGTCATGGCCGCGCACCGGTCACCCGCGTCCGCCGAGGCGCTCTCCGGCGGCCCTGTGGCGAAAACCAGGTCTCCCCACGCGGACACTTCCGGTCTCGCTCGTCCCGCCGAGGCCTCCACCGTGGCACTCAAGGCTCAGCAGGTGGCCGCCTCCGCAGGTCCCCGTCCGCCGACCGGCACGGCATCCGCACACAGGCCGTCCCCGGCCGTGCCCCCCGCCCCGACGGCCCGCACCACGTCCACGGACCCGGCGTCCGCCGGCGTCCCCTCCCAACCGCCGGCCGCTACGCCTCCTGCCCAACCCCCGGTCGCGGCCACCCCCGTCCGGCTGTCGACCGCGCCCGCATCCGCGCAACCAGCCGCCACCCCGTCCGCCCACCGACCGGCCGCCACGGCTGACCGGCCAACCGCCTCCGACCCGTCCCCCCACCAGCCGACCGCCGCCGCTGCCGTTGACCAGCCGTCCAACTCGGCCGGATCCGTCCGGCGATCGACTCCCGCCGCAACCGCCCAGCCGTCGGCCTCCGCCGTATCGGCCACCACATCCCAGCCCCGCGAGGTATCCGCACAGTCGCCGACCAGTGCCGAACCGGGCGAGTCCTTCGCCCTCGCCTCCTCCCACCCGCTGCCTCGCGCCGTGCCCGACAAAGCCCCCAACCCTGCCGACGAACCGCTTCAGCAGCCGCAGTCCGGCAAGCCCACGACGGCCGCCGATGCCGATGCCGTCCCCGCCCCGTCCCCGGCAGACCCTGCCCGCCGAGGCGAGATCGCCGTTCCCTCCACGGCAGGTCCCGCCCACCCGGCCGAAGCCGCCGCCCGGGACATCCTGTCCCCCCTCCCGCCCGCCATCTCCGTGCGCAGTGCCCCCAGTCCGCTCCGTCCCCTGCGCTACGAACTGCGTCGGGCCGCCGGCATCGGCGCGGGCTTCGTCACCTGCGGAGCCGTACTGCTGCTGTCCGCCTTCACTTCCGTACTGCTGGCCCGGCTCGGGCACACCCCGCAGGCCCGGCTGTTCGCGGCCTGGCCGCAGGAACTGCCGCTGCCCCCGGCGGCACTCGGTGCGGGCCTGCTCGGAGCGCTGGCCTTCGGGGACGAGTTCCGTCACCCCGCGTTGGCGGCGGACCGCGGCACCGTGCCGCGCCGACTGGGGCTGCTCACCGCGAAACTGCTGGTGTCCGGGGCCACCGCGGCGCTGCTCGCGTTCCTCACCCTGGGCTGCGACGCCGAAGCGCTCTATCTCGTCTACGGTCGGGAGCTCGCGAAGGTTCCCGGGGACTGGCTTTCGCTCACCGTGAGTTGGTTCGGGCTGGTCGTCGGCTGTTCCTGGGCCGGCGTACTCGCCGCAGGCGTGTTCCGGTCCACCACCGCCGGACTTGCCGCGGTGCTCGCCGTACCCGTGCTCATCGTGCCGGCCGTACACCAGGCGCTGCAGGGCTCGGGAGCGCGGATGGCCGGCGGTCTCCCGGCGCGATTGAGGGAAGCGTTCCTGCTGCAGTGGCCCTTCGGGGGAGAGCGCTATCTGGTCGGTGTGGTCCGGGCCCTCGCCCAACCGGTGGGCGGCGCACTGGCGTTGTCGTTGTCCGCGCTGCTCGGCGCGTACCTGTTCACCACTCTGCGGGCGAGGGTTCGATGAACACGGATCGGACGCTTGCGATCCCGCCCCGCACACAAATCCCTGCAGAACGCCCATTTCCTTCTGATAAGGCGTCAATTGCGACGGAGTGAGCGATCACCCTTTCGTGTGCTTTTCACCAAAGACCTCAAGGGAGTTGGAGGCAACGCCGACAAAGGATCCGTGAGTACCCTTGCGCACACCATGATGACCGCCGCCCGCTCCGCAGACTCTGGTCTGGTCGGCCCGGGCGAACTCGACCGCTACCCGTATGCGGAGGCTCCCGTCACCGACCGTGTCGGTGCGCCCTCCTGGGAGGGCGCCGACCCGGAGCTGGGCCGTGTGGGCCGACGTGCTGCGGGCAGCCGTGGCCGCGGACTGCACGGTCAACTCGTCCAGCAGCTGGGTCAGATGATCGTCTCCGGGGACCTGGGCGCGGACCGCCCGCTGGTTCCCGAGGAGATCGGCCAGCGTTTCGAGGTCTCCCGCACCGTCGTCCGTGAGTCCCTCCGGGTCCTGGAGGCCAAGGGCCTGGTCAGCGCCCGCCCGAACGTCGGCACGCGCGTGCGTCCCGTCAGTGACTGGAATCTCCTCGATCCGGACATCATCGAGTGGCGGGCCTTCGGGCCGCAGCGGGACGACCAGCGTCGTGAGCTCAGCGAGCTGCGTTGGACGATCGAGCCGCTCGCTGCCCGCCTCGCTGCCGGGCACGGGCGCGAGGACGTCCAGCAGCGCCTGTGCGACATGGTCGAGATCATGAGTCACGCCATGGCTCAGGGTGACGCGCTGACCTTCTCCCGCGCCGACGCCGAGTTCCACTCCCTGCTCATCCAGGTAGCGAGCAACCGCATGCTGGAGCACCTCTCCGGCATCGTGTCGTCGGCCCTCCAGGTATCCGGTGGCCCGGTCACCGGCTGTGACCGGCCGAACGAGACGTCGCTGGCCCAGCATGCGCGGATCGTCGACGCCCTCGGCGCCGGCGACGGGACGGCCGCCGAATCGGCGATGCGCCAGCTGCTGACCGTCCACCCCGAGGTGGAGCGCGTGGTGCCCGCCCCGCGTGAGCACTGATCCGCTTCAAGAGCGGTGCGCTCGGGCCGGTGCCGCCCACGAGGGGTGCCGTCAATCCGGGAACCCGCTTCCGCCGGACCCCGCCGGATCCTTCAGGGCTCCGGCGGGGCCCGGCGGCGGGGCGGGCGTACGGTGAGGGGCAGTGGGGTGCGCGGCGCAAGGTCCGAACGACCCGAAGGGATCATTGGTGACTACCTCTGCCCATGTCTGACTGTTTTGGGTGCTTACGGGGTGTGACTCGGGCCACGTAGATTGGGCGTAACGCTCTTGCGAACAGCGCGATGACCTAAGAGGTGACAGCCGCGGAGGGAATACGGACGCCATTCATGGCGCTGTGCATCTTCCCGGCCCCCGCCCGCGCCGTCGGCCCATCCCCAAGCCGGCGGTCGGCTCCAGTCCGTCCCGGACGGGGCCGGAAGCCGTTTTCCAACGTTCCGAGAGGTTGTTCGTGTCGGCCAGCACATCCCGTACGCTCCCGCCGGAGATCGCCGAGTCCGTCTCTGTCATGGCTCTCATTGAGCGGGGAAAGGCTGAGGGGCAGATCGCCGGCGACGATGTGCGTCGGGCCTTCGAAGCTGACCAGATTCCGGCCACTCAGTGGAAGAACGTACTGCGCAGCCTCAACCAGATCCTTGAGGAAGAGGGTGTGACGCTGATGGTCAGTGCCGCGGAGCCCAAGCGCACCCGAAAGAGCGTCGCAGCGAAGAGTCCGGCCAAGCGCACCGCCACCAAGACGGTCGCGGCGAAGACGGTGACCACCAGGAAGGCCACTGCCACGGCCGCTCCTGCGGTGGCCCCCGCCGCTGCCGCCGACGATCCGGACGAGGAGGCGGCGCCCGTGAGGAAGGCCGTCGCCAAGAAGGCGCCCGTCGCCAAGAAGGTGGCCGCGAAGAAGACCGCGACCGCCGCGAAGAAGGCGGTGGCGAAGAAGACCGCCGCCAAGAAGGACGACGCCGAGATCCTCGAGGACGAGGTTCTCGAGGAGCCCAAGGCCGGCGCCGAGGAGCCCGAGGGCACCGAGAGCGCGGGCTTCGTCCTGTCCGACGAGGACGAGGACGACGCCCCGGCGCAGCAGGTCGCCGCCGCCGGTGCCACCGCCGACCCGGTCAAGGACTAGATCAAGAACAAGCAGATCAAGATCTACGTCTACAACTCCCAGAACTCCACGCCCGACGTGCAGGCACAGGTCAAGGCGGCCAAGGCCCAGGGC
>NZ_JBEYFC010000364.1:0-9613 GCF_040634175.1 Streptomyces sp. NPDC007162 | reverse complement strand
AAGTCGTAGTACGCGTGCGCGGCGGCCGGCGGGATCTCCGCCGGGACCGAGGCGCGCGGGCCGTCCTCGAACTCCAGGACGCCGACCTCTAGAAGGCGCTCGACCAGGTCCGCGAGGAGACGTACGGGTGAGCACTCGCGCGTACGAGGTGCGCATCGCCGAGGACCCTGCCGACCTGGATGCCTGTTTCAGGCTGCGCAAGCAGGTCTTCGTCGTCGAACAGGGCGTCCCCGAGGACCTGGAGTACGACGAGTACGACGCCACGGCCCTGCACGTCCTGGCCGTCCGCGCGGACGGTGTCGCGCTCGGCACCGGCCGGCTGCTGTACGGCGCCGCGGCCGCGGCGAAGACCGGCGGCGACCCGTCCCTGGGCTCCCTGGGCCGGCTCGCGGTGGCCGAGGAGGCCCGCGGCCTCGGTGTCGGCGTGGCCCTGGTCCGGGCCATCGAGGAGGCCGCACGCGCGCGGGGCCTGGCCGTGGTCGACCTGCACGCGCAGACCCACGCGCTGGGCTTCTACGAACGGCTGGGATACGAGCCGTACGGCCCGCGGTACGCGGAGGCGGGCATCCCGCACCAGGGGATGCGCCACGCGCTGTAGACGGGGTTCATGGGGGACGTGGCACGCTTGAGGCCTGCTGTGTGATCGTCGACTCCCGGAGCGCAAGCCGTGGATCAGCTGGCCCTGTTGTTCGTGCTGCTGCTCGGGGCCCTGGTGAGTGTCCCGGTCGGGGACCGGCTCGGCCTGCCGGCGCCCGTGCTGATGACCCTGTTCGGGATCGTCCTCGCGGTGGCCGACTTCGTGCCGAACGTGAACATCCCGCCCGAGCTCATCCTGCCCGGCCTGCTGCCGCCGCTGCTCTACGCGGCCGTACGGCGGACCTCGTGGCGGCAGTTCGCGGCCAACAAACGGCCGATCTTCCTGCTCGCCGTGGCCCTGGTGTTCGTCACCACGCTGTGCGTGGCGGCCGTCGCGAGCGCCATCGTGCCCGGGCTGCCGATCGCCGCCGCGGTCGCGCTGGGCGCCCTGGTCGCCCCGCCCGACCCGGTCGCCGCGACCGCCGTCGCCGGGCAGCTCGGGCTGCCGCGGCGGCTGGTGTCGATCCTGGAGGGCGAAGGCCTCTTCAACGACGTCACGGCCATCGTGCTGTACCACGTGGCGATCGCCGCGGTGATCAGCGGTACGTTCTCGCCGTGGCGGGCCGGGCTGGACTTCCTGCTCTCCGCGGTGGTCGCGGTCGCCGTGGGGCTGGCGCTCGGCTGGGGCGCGAACAAGCTGATGGACGTGCTCGGCGACGCGACGCTCCAGATCGGCCTCACCCTGCTCGTCCCGTACGTCTCCTACGTCGTCGCCGAGGAACTGCACGGCTCCGGGGTGCTCGCGGTGCTCACCACCGCGCTCTTCATCGCCGAGTACGCGACCGACGCCGACGACGTGATGACCCGGCTCGCCGGCTACACCTTCTGGGACATCGTCGACACGCTCGTCACCGGTGTCGCGTTCGGGCTGATCGGCCTGGAACTGCACAACGCCATCCGTACGGCGTCCGGCCGCTGGGGCGAGCTGCTCGGCTGGGCGGCCGCGGTGGTGGGCGTGGTCGTCGTGGTACGGCTGCTCTGGCTGCTGCCGGCGACCTGGCTGACCAAGCGGCTGCACGCCCGCCGGGACTACGACGAGGAGATCCCGACCAGCTGGCGGGAGACGGTCGTGATGTGGTGGTCCGGGATGCGCGGGGTGGCGTCGGTGGCGCTGGCGCTGGCCATTCCGCTGAACACCGACGACGGATCGGCCTTTCCGGACCGTGACGTGATCGTCTTCATCGCCTTCGGCGTGATCATGGCGACCCTGGTGCTCCAGGGGCTGACGCTGCCGTGGCTGGTGAAACGGCTGGGGGTGCGGGCCGACACCGAACACGAGAAGGAGATCGAGAAGGACCTGGCGCTGCGTGCGGCGAAGGCGGCCCGGCGGCGGCTGCGGGAGATCGAGCAGGTCGAGGAGCTGCCGGAGGAACTGTCCGAGCAGATGCTGCGGCGCGCCTTCGAGATCGGGTTCCGGATCAGTCCCGACGTGGCGGAGGACGAACGGCGGGAGGGCCACGACAAACGGGTCAGGCGGTTGAAGAGGGTCCGGCGGATCCAGTCGGAGATGCTCAGCGCGGCGCGGCACGAAGTGCTGTCGGCCCGCAGCGAGCCGGGGGCGGACCCGGAGATCGTGGACCGGGTGCTGCGCCATCTGGACGTCCGCAGCCTTCGCTGATTTTCCGGCCGCGCTCCCGACACCGCACGTCTGCGCACGTGGCGGCAGTCATACGAATCTGTGGCGGCTGTGGACATCCGAAGGCAGCGGCGGCCTCCCGCTCGTAGTCTCGGATCATGGCTCGGAACATCGTGATCAGTGGTGGAGGAACAGGGATCGGACTGGCGACCGCGTGGGCGTTCGCGGCCGACGGGGACCGGGTGCTGCTGCTCGGGCGGCGCAGAGAGGTGCTGGAGAGTACGGGGGTGCCGGGTGCCGTCGTGCGGGCCGCCGATCTGACCGAGACGGCCGACGTGCGGGACGTGGCGAGGTTCGTCGCGGAGGAGTTCGGGACCGTGGACGTGCTCGTCCACAGCGCCGGGGGGAACGCGGCGTTCGCCGCCGACGCCGGGTCCGGTGATCCGCTCGACGTCGCCGCCCGCGTCTGGAGCGGCAACTTCCGGCAGAACACGCTGACCGCGGTGCTGCTCACCGAGGCCCTGAAGGACCGGCTCGCGGACCCGGGCGGACGGGTGCTGTTCCTCAGCTCCATCGCGGCGTTCCGGGGCTCGGGCACCGGCTCCTACGCCGCCGCCAAGGCCGCCCTGCACCCCTACGCCCACGACCTGGCCAGAGAGCTGGGTCCGCGCGGGGTCACCGTGAATGTGGTCGCGCCCGGATACATCGACGACACCGAGTTCTTCGGCGGCCCGATCGAGGAGGCCCGGCGGCAGAGGCTCGTCGCCGAGACCTCCACCGGGCGGGCCGGCACACCGGGTGACGTCGCCGCCACCCTGCACTGGCTGGCGTCCCCGGCCGCCGGGCACATCACCTCTCAGATCGTCCAGGTCAACGGCGGCGCCGAACGCGGCCACTGACCGGGGCACCAGGGAGGGCCCGGGACGAGCGGGGTGCGGGCGCGGACGCGGTCAGCGGCCGGTGCGCGGCGGCTCGTGCAGCCGGTGGCCCTGGACCACGCCGTCCTGGGAGGGGATGATCCCGCCCTGCGGAAGGACCGCGTCGGCCGTGTTCACCCGGGGCAGCGCGTACGGGTGCTCGGCGGCCAGCCAGGTGATCATCTGCTCGCGGACGGTGACCCGGGCCGTCCAGACGTCGTCCGAGTCCTTGGCGGTCACCAGGGCCCGCACCTGGATGGTGTTCGGCGTGGAGTCGGTGACGACCAGGCCGTAGGCCCGTCCGTCCCAGGCAGGGCACTCGCGCAGGATGTCCCGCAGCCGCTCCCGCATCGCCTCGACCGGCGCCGAGTGGTCCAGGTGCCAGTAGACGATCCCGGTCATCTCCGGGGTGCCCCGCGACCAGTTCTCGAAGGGTTTGGAGGTGAAGTACGACACCGGCATCGTGATCCGGCGCTCGTCCCAGGTCCGTACCGTCAGGAAGGTCAGGGTGATCTCCTCGACCGTGCCCCACTCGCCGTCGACCACGACCGTGTCGCCCAGGCGCACCATGTCGCCGAAGGCGATCTGCAGCCCCGCGAACATGTTGCTCAGCGTGGACTGCGCGGCCACACCGGCGACGATGCCGACGACGCCGGCGGAGGCCAGCAGCGAGGCGCCGGCCGCACGCATCGCAGGGAAGGTCAGCAGCATCGCCGCCGCGGCCACCACACCGACGATCGCCGTGACCACGCGCATGATCAGCGAGACCTGGGTGCGCACCCGGCGGACCCGGGCGGCGTCGTGGTGGACGCGGGCGTACCGGGAGTACGAGGTCTGCACGATCGCCGCCGCGATGCGCACCACCAGCCAGGCGGTCGACCCGATCAGCACCAGCGACAGCATCTGGCCCACGGCCACCCGGTGCCCCAGGAGCACCTCGGCCTGGTCGTAGGAGCCTCTGAGCAGGCCCGAGCACAGCACCAGCTGGTAGGGGACGCGGCCGCGGCGCAGCAGCCCCCACAGGGGTGTCTCGCTGTGCCGCGCGTCGGCCTTGCGCAGCAGTAGGTCGGTCGCCCAGCCGATCAGCAGGGTGAGGACGACGGCGCCGCCGACCACGATCAGCGGGCGGAGTACGTTCTCCATCTCCATGGCTCCGAACGTAACCGGATCCGCGGGGTCCTGAACCTCCGGGACGGTGAGAAGGACGTCACTGCGTGGCCGGTGCCGGCCCGTGGGACCGGGTCGGGGCCGGCCGCGGCGGCTGGCACCATGGGCTCATGAACATCATGCTTTTTCACTCGACCTATGGCCTCAGGCCCGCCGTGCGCGAGGCGGCGGACCGGCTGCGTGCCGCCGGGCACGAGGTGTGGACGCCCGACCTCTTCGAGGGGCGCACGTTCGACACGGTCGAGGACGGCATGGAGTTCAACGAGTCGATCGGCAAGGACGAGCTGCTGAAGCGGGCCGTGCTGGCGGCGGCGCCGTACTCGGAGCGCGGGCTGGTGTACGCGGGGTTCTCGCTGGGTGCCTCGATCGCGCAGACGCTGGGGCTCGGCGACGAGCGGGCGCGCGGGCTGCTGCTTCTGCACGGCACCTCGGACATCGCGCCGAACGCCGCGGCGGACGAGCTGCCGGTGCAGCTGCACGTGGCGGAGCCGGACGCCTTCGAGACCGACGACTGGCTGAGCGCCTGGTACCTGCAGATGGGCCGGGCGGGCGCCGACGTGGAGATCTACCGGTACCCGGGCGCCGGGCACCTCTACACCGATCCCGGCCTGCCGGACTACGACGAGGAGGCCGCCGAGGCCACCTGGCGGGTGGCGCTCGGCTTCCTCGACACGCTGTAGGCGGCGGTCACACCGGGTCGTAGGCGCGCTCGACCTTCTGGGTGCCGCTGCGGGTGCGGTAGGACCGCTCCCAGGACGCGGTGGCGTCGGCCTTCGTCTTGTCGGAGAGGACGTAGTAGTCCATCTGCGCCCGGTCGGGGGTGACGTCCAGGACGCCGTAGCCGTGCCGGTCGGTGTCGACCCAGTGGACGTGCCGGTTGGCCAGCTGGATGACCGGAGCGGCGAGCGTGGAGACGACGCCCGGGGAGACCTTGAGGATGTCGTCCAGGTTGTCCGACGTCACCGAGGTGACCACGAACTCGGTGGCGGCCGAGGCGGACAGTGGGTAGGTCCCGGCGTCGACGGGCACGTCGTTGGCCCACGCCATGTGGATGTCGCCGGTCAGGAACACCGTGTTGCCGATCGAGTTGGAACGCAGGTGGGCCAGCAGCTCGCGGCGGTCGTCGGTGTAGCCGTCCCACTGGTCGGTGTTGAGGGCGAGGCCGTCCTGGGGCAGGCCCAGCAGCTTGGCGAGTGGCTTCAGCAGGTCGGCGGAGAGTGAGCCGATGGCGAACGGCGAGATCATCACCGAGTTGCCGACCAGCCGCCAGGTGGTGTCGGACGCCTTCAGCCCGGCCTTCAGCCAGTCGAGCTGGGCACGGCCGGTGATGGTGCGGTCCGGGTCGTCGACCGAGCCGCTGCCGGTGGACACCTGCTGGGAGCGGAAGGAGCGCAGGTCGAGCAGGGAGAGGTCGGCGAGCTTGCCGAAGCGCAGCCGGCGGTAGGTGGTGCCGGCGATGGCCGGGCGGACCGGCATCCACTCGAAGTAGGCCTGTTTGGCGGCGGCCTGACGGGCCGTCCAGGTGCCCTCGGCCCCCTCGGTGTGGTTCTCGGCGCCGCCGGACCAGGAGTCGTTGGCGAACTCGTGGTCGTCCCAGATCGCGATCACCGGCGCCTTGGCGTGCAGGGCCTGCAGGTCGGGGTCGGTCTTGTACCTGCCGTGCCGTATGCGGTAGTCGGCGAGCGTGATGATCTCGTGCGCGGGCGCGTGCTGCCGGACCACGGTGTCGCGGGTGCCGTACTCGCCGGTGCCGTACTCGTAGATGTAGTCGCCCAGGTGCAGCCAGGCGTCCAGGTCGTTCCGGGCGGCCAGATGACGGTACGAGGCGAAGTAGCCGGCCTCCCAGTTGGCGCACGAGACCACGCCGAAGCGCAGACCGGGGACGGCGGCGTCGGCCGCCGGTGCGGTGCGGGTGCGGGCCACCGGGGAGTCCGTGCCGCCGGCCGAGAAGCGGAAGAAGTAGTCGGTGGCCGGGGCCAGGCCGCGGATGTCGGCCTTGACGGTGTGGTCGGAGGCGGCGGTCGCGGTGACGGAGCCGCGGGAGACGACGTTCGTCAGCGCCCTGTCGGTGGCGACGACCCAGCTGACCTCGGTGTCCGGGCCGATCCCGGAGCCGGGCACGGCGTCTGCGGCCGGGGTCACCCGGGTCCACAGCAGGATGCCGTCGGGCAGCGGGTCGCCGGAGGCGGTGCCGTGCAGGAAGGCGGGGGCGTCCGAAGCGGCCCGGGCCGGCAGCGCGGCGGCGAGCGGGGCGGCCAGAACAGCGGTCGCCGCCGCGGCCTTGACGACCGTACGGCGGCGGGGGGCGAGGGCACCGGCACCCTCGGAGGCCTGAGTTGTTCTGTATCGACTGGTCACGTCCGAAGAGGTTACTGACCAGTAAAGCCAAGAGCAGGCGAACCGGGGAAAGTTCGCCTGCTCTTCATGCGGAGCCGGAGATTCCGCTCGGCGTCAGGCCCTGTGTCAGGCCCGCGTCAGGCCTTGAGGGCCGCGTCCACCACGGAGTTGAAGGCGTCCACCGTCATCGGCGGGTTGCCGCTGGAGTCCGCCGTCAGCATCTTGCCGTCCATGACGAAGCTCGGAGTTCCCTTCACACCGTCCTTGTTGGTGTCCCACGTCTTCGACATGGCCAGCGCCCAGGCGTCGTACTTGCCGGACTTGACGTCCGCCTGGAAGGACTTGTTGTTCTTCAGGGCCGGGACGGTGTCGGCCACCTCGATGAGGTAGCTGTCGCTCTTGAACTTGTCGGTGGTCTCGTCCGGGTGCCACTTCTTCGAGTACAGCGCGGTCTTGTACTCCAGGAAGGCCTCGTCGCTGACGTTCAGCGCGGCGCCCATGGCGGCCATGGCGTTCTTGGAGCCCTCGCCGCGCGAGCCGATCTGGCCCTTGCCGAGCGAGTCGCCGTCGAGGAACGTGCCGCCGATGTACTGGATCTTGAACTTGCCGTCGTCGATGTCCTTCTTCACCGTCGGACCGACCGTCTGCTCGAACTGGGCGCAGATCGGGCAGCGCGGGTCCTCGTAGACCTTGAGGGTCTTCTTGGCGCTCGCCTTGCCGATGACGACGGTGGTGCCGTCGGTACCCGTGGTGTTGGCCGGGGCGACGACCTTCTCGTCCTTCACGGCCTCCCAGTGGCTGGGCTTGTTCGACTGGACGACGGCGTAACCTATGCCGCCCGCCACGGCCAGCACGGCCACGACCGAGCAGGCCACGATGACCTGCCGCTTGACCTTCGCGCGCTTGGCCTGCTTCTCGCGCTCGATGCGCAGCCGCTCCCGGGCGGCGGTCTTGGCGGCCGAGCTGTTCCGCTTGCTCATGTTGGTGATCTCCATAGACGACGCGCACATGTCGTACGCGGGATACGTGTGGGGGACTCGTCGTGCTCGGACGAGGGGCGTGCTCGGGAGACAGGGGCGCTCAGGCGAGGGCGAAAGGCAGTGCGAGCGCCCCGGAGCACGGCGGTCCACGCCGTCCCAGGGAGTGCACGAGCAGCAGCTCGCGGGCGGCCGCCGTCCGCGGCGCCGGGCGCGGCTGCCGTCGTACCGGGGCCGGCCGGACCGCGCTCGCGGCGACCGCGAGGAGCAGCGGCCGGAAGGTGGTGGCGGCGACCGCGCGCAGCAGCTGGGTCAGGGCGCGCTCGCCCCGGCGCAGCCACGCGGCGGCGAGCAGGCCGACGCAGACGTGCGCGGCGAGCAGCAGCCAGGCGGCGGCCGGGTCGGCGTCCGCGAGGACCGCGGAGGCGCGGGAGCCGTCCGTCATCCGCGCCAGCGGCGTGCCCACCGCGCCGCCGTGGCACAGCACGTCGAAGCCGACCGCGCGCAGCGGGCCGGCGACGGGGCCGCCCGCCCGGCCGTAGCAGGCGTGCTGGCCGGTGGTGAAGACCGTGTCGGCGGCCAGTTCCAGCGGGATCAGCAGGGCGGCGATCCGGCCGAAGCCGCGCTCGCGGCCCGCCAGCGCGTACGCCGTGACGTACACCCCGGCGGCGACCGCGGCCACCGCCGTGACCGGCAGCGGGGCCCGGGACAGCAGCACGTGCGACGCGGTGCTGAGCGTCACGACGAAGGCCGTGAACAGCGCCGCGCGCACGGCTCTGAGCTGGGTCCCGGATATGTCCATAGCGGTGAAGAGTCTGTCACGTACTCATGTAGGGGACCCCTAAAGGGGCCCTGTGAATCCGCGAAGGTTACAAGCCCGGAATGCGGCCGTTGCGGAAGAGGTCGACGAAGATCTGGTGGTCGGTGCGGGCGCGGGCGCCGTAGGTGTGGGCGAAGTCGGTCAGCAGGGGGGCGAAGCCGTCCTCGTCGGCGGCGATCGCCGCGTCGATGGCCCGTTCGGTGGAGAACGGCACCAGGGACTCGCCGGACTGGTCGTCGGCCGCCGAGTGCATGGACGCCGTGGCCCGGCCGAGGTCCGCCACGACCGCCGCGATCTCCTCCGGGTCGTCGAGGTCGCTCCAGTCCAGGTCCACCGCGTACGGCGACACCTCGGCGACGAGCTGCCCGGCGCCGTCCAGCTCGGTCCAGCCCAGCCACGGGTCGGCGTGCGCCTGCAGGGCACGCTGCGAGATCACCGTGCGGTGGCCCTCGTGCCGGAAGTAGTCCCGGATCGCCGGGTCCGTGACGTGCCGGGAGACGGCCGGGGTCTGGGCCTGCTTGATGTAGATCACGACGTCGTTCTCCAGGGCGTCCGTGGACCCCTCCAGGAGGATGTTGTACGACGGCAGGCCGGCCGATCCGATGCCGATCCCGCGGCGCCCCACCACGTCCTTCACGCGGTAGGAGTCCGGGCGGGACAGGGACGCCTCGGGGAGGGTCTCCAGATAGCCGTCGAAGGCCGCGAGCACCTTGTAGCGGGTGGCCGCGTCCAGCTCGATGGAGCCGCCGCCGGCGGCGAAGCGGCGCTCGAAGTCCCGGATCTCCGTCATCGAGTCCAGCAGCTCGAACCGGGTCAGCGAGCGGGCCGCGCGCAGCGCGCCGAGCAGCGGGCCCTCGGCGGTGTCCAGGGTGAAGGGCGGCACCTCGTCGCTCTTCGCGCCCGTCGCCAGCGCGTGGATCCGCTCCCGGTAGGCGGCCGCGTACACCTCGACCAGGTCGGTGATCTGTTCGTCGCTGAGCGCCTTCGCGTACCCGACCAGCGCTATGGAGGCGGCGAAGCGCTTCAGGTCCCAGGTGAAGGGGCCGACGTAGGCCTCGTCGAAGTCGTTGACGTTGAAGACCAGGCGGCCGTTGGAGTCCATGTACGTGCCGAAGTTCCCTGCCCGGGCGGACCAGCCAGAACGCGGCGTACCCGCCGGAGCCATCCTGGCCGAACACGCGGA
>NZ_JBEYFC010000363.1:0-9616 GCF_040634175.1 Streptomyces sp. NPDC007162 | reverse complement strand
GGTTAGAGCAGCTGACTCTTAATCAGCGGGTCCGGGGTTCGAGTCCCTGGCGGCGCACAGACGACCGGAAGGCCCTCCGCAGCAGCGGGGGGCCTTTTGGCATGCGCACAGCGCGTTCCACCCTTGCGATCATGCCGAGCGCCGTAGAACCCTGGATGCCCAAAGTGCCGATGAATTGCGGCACTTGGGGGGTAGATAACCGGTTGCCGGATCTGCGGGGTGAGGGGCCCCGGTCATGAATCGGTGCCGAGGGGGGCATCATGCAACCGGACGGTCACAGTCCGTGTCCATTCCTGTGGAGGACTGTGTCCCGCCATTGACGCGCCCGTGTGGGTCGAGGGGGACCCGGCCGGGCGGTGGGACCGATGAACACGCGCTGACCTGCGTGTGGGGGGATGACTCATGACGTCGACGACGCCTGGGCACCGCACCGGCGCCCTGCGCCGGATCAAGAAGACACTGCCGAGATACGACTACGAGCACTACAGCCGGCTCGCGGGCCCCCTCACGCAGCCCGATCCGACCCGGCCCTACACCGTGCAGTACCGCTCGCTGCTCTCCCAGGAACCGCACCGCGTCCGCGCCGCGCTGATGCTGGGCGCGGCCCCGCTGCTGTCGCTGGTCCTGCTGACCTGGCTGCTGCAACCGGAGCACTGGACCCGGCGGGACTACCCGGCCTACGGCTTCCTGCCGGCGCTGGACGTCGTGATGCTGGTGTCGATCGGCCTGATCGAGTTCTTCCGCTGCATGAACGTGCTGTCCAACGCGCACGCCACCCTGGTCGCCCGCGATCCCGTCCCGGTGGTCCCGCAGACCGGCACCCGGGTCGCCTTCATCACCACGTTCGTGCCCGGCAAGGAACCCCTCGACATGGTCACCCGGACCCTCCGGGCGGCGGTCCGGCTGCGGCACCGCGGGCTGCTGCACGTCTGGCTGCTCGACGAGGGCGACGACCCGGAGGTGAAGCAGGTCTGCGCGCGCCTGGGCGTGCACCACTTCACCCGCAAGGGCGTCGAGCGGTGGAACCGGCCCACCGGCCCGCACCGCGCGAGGACCAAGCACGGCAACTACAACGCCTGGCTGGAGGCGCACGGCGACGCGTACGACTTCTTCGCCTCCGTCGACACCGACCACGTCCCGCTCCCCAACTACCTGGAGCGGATGCTGGGCTACTTCCGCGACCCGGACGTCGGCTTCGTCATCGGCCCGCAGGTGTACGGCAACTACGACACGTTCGTCACCAAGGCCGCCGAGTCCCAGCAGTTCCTCTTCCACGCCCTGATCCAGCGGGCCGGGAACCGCTACGGCGCCCCGATGTTCGTCGGCACCTCCAACGCCGTGCGCATCAGGGCGCTCCGGCAGATCGGCGGCCTGTACGACTCGATCACCGAGGACATGGCCACCGGCTTCGAGATGCACCGCGCCCGGAACCCGGCGACCGGCCGGAAATGGCGCTCGGTGTACACCCCGGACGTCCTCGCGGTCGGCGAGGGCCCGAACGCCTGGACCGACTTCTTCACCCAGCAGCTGCGCTGGTCGCGGGGGACGTACGAGACGATCCTCAAGCAGTTCTGGAAGGGCCTGTTCTCGCTGCCGCCCGGCAGGCTCTTCAACTACACCATGATGATCATCTTCTATCCGATGTCGGCCCTCAACTGGATCCTCGCGGCGCTGAGCTGCGCGCTCTTCCTGGGCCTGGGCGCCTCCGGCGTCAACATCGACCCGACCGTGTGGCTGATGCTCTACGGCAACGCCTCCGCGCTCCAGATCGGCCTCTACGTCTGGAACCGCCGGCACAACGTCTCCCCGCACGAACCGGAGGGCTCCGGCGGCGTGGCCGGCATGGTGATGTCGGCGCTGTCCGCACCGATCTACGCCCGCTCGCTGATGGACGCGGTGCTGCGCCGCAGGAGCAGGTTCGTGGTCACGCCCAAGGGCGAGTCCGCCAGCCCCGACACACTGTTCGGGACGTTCCGGATCCACTGGTTCTTCATCCTGGTCTTCGGCGGTTCGCTGGTCGCGGGAGTCGCCGGCGGCCACGCCCAGCCCGCGATGATCGCCTGGGCGGCACTCGCCCTCCTGATCACGGCCGCGCCGATCCTCGCCTGGCGCTTCGCCCTGCGCCAGGAGGGCAGGCGGAACGCCGAGCCCGAGGACGCGGTGCCGCCGGGACACGCCCATCTCCCCCAGCAGCGGCCCAGCTGGACGCCCGCGGGCGGCGGGGACCCGGAACAGACCGTGCGGATCGCGCTCGGCGGCGGACTCGGGGGGCGTGAGGAATGACCGAGAGCGCCGGCCGCCGCCGGGCCCGTCGTCTCGCGATCGGCACCGCGGTGGTGCTCGTGCTGGCCGGGACGAACGGGCCGTGGATGTACCGCTTCGGGACCGAGCAGTACCACGAGTACAAGATCAACAGACCGGAGTACAAGGCCGAGAACGGCCACTGGGACATCGTCGAGTTCCCCGAGGAGTACCGCCAGGACACCATCCACGCGGTGCTCCTGCACACCGGGAAGGTGCTGCTGGTCGCGGGCTCGGGCAACAACCAGGACAACTTCGACGCGAAGCGGTACGACAGCCGGATCTGGGACCCGGTCAAGGGCACCGTCAAGAAGGTGCCCACCCCGGCCGACCTGTTCTGCACCGGCCACACCCAGCTCGCCGACGGCAACATCCTGATCGCGGGCGGCACCAAGCGGTACGAGAAGCTCAAGGGCGACGTCAAGAAGGCCGGCGGCGTCATGATCCTCTACAACGAGAACCCCGACAAACCGATGACCCTGCCCAAGGGCACCCGGTTCACCGGCAAGCGCAACGGCAGGACGTTCCTCTCCGACGACCCGGTGCTGGTCCCGCGCGCGACCAAGGTCTTCGACCGGAGGACCGGCGCGTACCTGCGGAACAACCCCGGGTACGCGCGGGTGATCGTGGAGGCGCCGGGGCAGGGCACGAAGTACGAGACCGGCACCCAGGACAACTACCGCATCCAGGGCCTGACCGGCGCCGACGCCCGCAACACCTACGGCATCGCCAACAAACTCGGCCTCGACAAGCGGGACTTCGAGGGCATCAAGAACGCCTACGAATTCGATCCGGTCGCCGAGAAGTACATCAGGGTCGACCCGATGAACGAGGCCCGCTGGTACCCGACGCTCACCACCCTGTCGGACGGGAAGGTGCTCGGCGTGTCGGGGCTCGACGACATCGGGCAGCTGGTGCCGGGCAAGAACGAGGTCTTCGACCCGAGGACGCGGACCTGGACGTACACGAGGCACCAGCGCCAGTTCCCGACCTACCCCGCGCTGTTCCTGCTGCAGAACGGCAAGATCTTCTACTCGGGTTCCAACGCCGGGTACGGGCCGGACGACGTGGGCCGCGACCCCGGGATCTGGGACGTGGACACCAACCGGTTCACCAGGCTGGCCGGGCTGAGCGACCCGGACCTGCTGGAGACGTCCGGGACCGTGCTGCTGCCGCCGGCCCAGGACGAGAAGTACCTGGTGGTCGGCGGCGGCGGGGTCGGCGAGTCCGCACGGTCCACGAACCGGACCCGGCTGATCGACCTCAAGGACCCCGACCCGAGGTTCACGGACGGGCCCAGGCTGGCGAAGGGGACCCGCTACCCGCAGATCTCGGTGCTGCCGGACGACAGCGTGCTGGTGTCGGGCGGCTCCGAGGACTACCGCGGCCGCGGCGCCTCCGACATCAGGCAGGCGCGGCTCTACGACCCCGGGACGAACTCCTTCAGGAGGGTCGCCGATCCGCTGGTCGGCCGGGACTACCACTCCGGGTCGGTCCTGCTGCCGGACGGCCGGGTGATGTTCTTCGGTTCCAACCCTCTGTTCGCGGACAAGGCCGACACGAAACCCGGGGTCTTCGAGCAGCGGATCGAGATCTACACCCCGCCCTACCTCTACCGGGACTCGCGGCCGTCGCTGGGCGGGGGCCCGGGGACCATCGCCCGGGGCGGGACGGGGACGTTCACCTCGCTCCACGCCTCGGCCATCAGGAAGGTGCGGCTGATCCGGCCCAGCGCCACCACCCATGTGACCGACGTGGACCAGCGGTCGGTCGCGCTGGACTTCAGGGCGTCCGGGAACCGGATCACGGTGACCGTGCCGGAGAACCGGAACCCGCCCGCCTCGCTCGGCATAGACGCGCTCGCCGACCAGAACGCGGCCGGCGGGATCGCCTGGGCGTTCAGTGAGATCCCGTCCGTGCTGGTGCTGATCGCGCTGCTGTTCCAGTGGTACGGCTCCGAGCAGCGCCAGGCGCGGCGCACGGACCGGGCCGCCGACCGGGACGGCGACAGGGAGCTGGAGGCGTACAACGCCTATCTGGCTTCGCTCAACGCCCGCGAGGGCTGATCCGGGGCACCATGGAGGGGGACGGACCACGAGGAGGGTGCCGCGATGCCCGGTTCTGCGAACGGTTCGAACGGTTCCACCAAGGCGATGGGGGTGCTGACCGTGGGCGGCCTGGTGGTGGTGACCGCCTATACGGTGGCGCTCGGCAGCAACGGCTGGCTGTGGTTCGGCTGGGTGGTGCTCGGGCTGCTCACGCTGGCGATGGTGATGACCCAGCAGAGCGGCTGACCGGTCAGTCCGTGGTGAGGGGGGCGGCCCGGTGCACGCCGGGCTGGTACTTGGGCAGCCTGGCGGTGATCTTCATGCCCGCGCCGACGGCGGTCTCGATGACGAGGCCGTGGTCGTCGCCGTAGACCTGGCGGAGCCGGTCGTCGACGTTGGACAGGCCGATGCCGCCGGACGGGCTGAGCTCGCCGGAGAGGATGCGGCGCAGCAGCGCCGGGTCCATGCCGGCGCCGTCGTCCTCGATGACGACCAGCGCCTCGGCACCCGCGTCCTGGGCGGTGATCTGGATGTGGCAGGTGCCGGCCTTGCCCTCCAGGCCGTGCTTCACCGCGTTCTCCACGAGCGGCTGGAGGCAGAGGAAGGGCAGGGTGACCGGCAGTACCTCGGGGGCGATCTGGAGCGTGACCGTGAGGCGGTCGCCGAAGCGCGCCCGGACCAGCGCCAGGTAGTGGTCGATGGCGTGCAGTTCGTCGGCGAGGGTGGTGAAGTCGCCGTGCCTGCGGAACGAGTAGCGGGTGAAGTCGGCGAACTCCAGGAGCAGCTCACGGGCGCGTTCGGGGTCGGTGCGCACGAACGAGGCGATCACCGCGAGCGAGTTGAAGATGAAGTGCGGGGAGATCTGGGCGCGCAGCGCGCGGACCTCGGCCTCGATGAGCCGGGTGCGGGAGCGGTCCAGGTCGGCCAGTTCCAGCTGGACGCTGACCCAGCGGGCGACCTCGCCGGCCGCGCGGACCAGGACGGCGGACTCGCGCGGGGCGCAGGCGACCAGGGTGCCGTGCACGCGGTCGTCGACGGTCAGCGGGGTGATCACGGCCCAGCGGACCGGGCAGTCCGGGGTGTCGCAGTGCAGCCGGAAGGCCTCGCCGCGGCCGGACTCCAGGGGGCCGGTGAGGCGTTCCAGGATCTCGGTGCGGTGGTGGCCGCCGACGCCGTCCCAGACCAGCAGGTTCTCGTGGTCGGTGAGGCAGAGGGCGTCGGTGCCGAGCAGGGTGCGCAGCCGGCGGGCCGAGCGGCGGGCGGTCTCCTCGGTCAGGCCCGCGCGCAGCGGGGGCGCGGCGAGGGACGCGGTGTGCAGGGTCTCGAAGGTGGCGTGTTCGACGGGGGTGCCGAGGCCGCCGAGGCTCTCGGGGCGTGCGGTGCGGCGGCCCAGCCAGAAACCGGCGGCCAGCAGCGGGAGGACGGCCACGCACAGGCCCGCGAGGAAGCCGGTCATGCCTTGGCCTCCGCGCGCAGCTCTTCCGGGAGGTGGAAGCGGGCCAGGATCGCCGCCGTCCCCGGGGGCACCCGGCTCGCGGTCGCCAGGGACACCAGGATCATGGTGAAAAAGCCCAGCGGCACCGACCAGAGGGCCGGCCAGGCGAGCAGGGCGTGCAGGTTGCCGGTGCCCGGGAAGTCGGCCATCGTCGCGGCCACCGCGCAGAACGCCGAGCCGCCGCCGACCAGCATCCCGGCGGCCGCCCCGGGCGGGGTCAGCCGCCGCCACCAGATGCCGAGGACCAGCAGCGGGCAGAAGGAGGACGCCGACACGGCGAACGCGAGCCCGACCGCGTCGGCGACCGGCAGTCCGCCGACCAGGACGCCGGCGGCGAGCGGTACGGCCATCGCCAGCAGGGTCCCGAGCCTGAAGTGCCGGACGCCGCGGGACGGCAGGACGTCCTGGGTGAGGACGCCGGCGACCGCCATGGTCAGTCCGGAGGCGGTGGAGAGGAACGCGGCGAAGGCGCCGCCGGCCACCAGGGCGCCGAGCAGGTCGCCGCCGAGGCCGCCGACGACGCGGTCCGGCAGCAGCAGCACGGCGGCGTCCGCGTCACCGGTGAGCGTCAGTTCGGGGGTGTAGAGGCGGCCGAGGGCGCCGTAGACGGGGGGCAGCAGGTAGAAGAGGCCGATCAGGGCGAGGACGGCGACCGTGGTGCGGCGGGCGGCGACGCCGTGCGGGCTGGTGTAGAAGCGGACGACGACGTGCGGCAGGCCCATGGTGCCGAGGAAGGTGGCGAGGATCAGTCCGTACGTGGCGTACAGCGGGCGTTCCTCGCGGCTCTCGGCGAGTGAGGTGGACATGCCGCCGTTGGTGCCGCGCTCGGTGGCGGGGACCCGGGTGCCCTTGGCGAAGGTCAGGCGGGTGCCGGCGGCGATGCGGTGGCCGCCCTCGGGGAGGGTGACCCTGGCGTCCCGGTACGGGCGGCCGTCGACGGTGCCGGTGACGGTGACCGTGAGGGGGCGGTCGAGCCTGACGGCGAGGGTGTCCTGGACGTCGACGGTGCGCCGGTCGCGGAAGGCGGCCGGTTCGTCGAAGGCGTGCGTGGGGGCACCGGCGTGCTGCCAGGCGAGGACGAGGAAGAGGACGGGGACGAGCAGTGCGGTGAGTTTCAGCCAGTACTGGAAGGCCTGGACGAAGGTGATGCTGCGCATGCCGCCCGCGGCGACCGTGGCCACCACGACCACGGCCACGATGAGGCCGCCGAGCGCGTCGGGCGCGCCGGTGAGTACCGCCAACGTCAGTCCGGCGCCTTGGAGTTGGGGCAGCAGGTAGAGCCAGCCGACGCCGACGACGAACGCGCCGGCCAGCCGCCGTACCGGCTGCGAGGCGAGCCGGGCCTCGGCGAAGTCGGGGAGGGTGTAGGCGCCGGAGCGGCGCAGCGGGGCCGCGACGAACAGCAGCAGGACCAGGTAGCCGGCGGTGTAGCCGACCGGGTACCAGAGCATGTCGGGGCCCTGCACGAGGACCAGCCCGGCGATGCCCAGGAAGGAGGCGGCGGAGAGGTACTCGCCGCTGATCGCGGCCGCGTTGAGGCGGGGGCCAACGGTGCGTGAGGCGACGTAGAAGTCGGAGGTGGTCCGCGAGACGCGCAGCCCGAAGGCGCCGACGAGGACGGTCGCGACCACGACCAGGGCCACGGCCGGTACGGCATAGCTGGAGTTCATCTCACCTCGTCGCGGCGGGGGTTCATCGGTCCTCGACGAGCCGGACGAAGTCCTCCTCGTTGCGTTCGGCGCGGCGTACGTACCAGCGGGCGAGCAGGATCAGCGGGGCGTAGAGGCAGAAGCCGAGCACCAGCCACTCCAGGCGGCGGGTCTCGGGGGCGGCCGCGAAGACCAGCGGGAGCGGTCCGACGAGCAGCACGAGCACCGCGAACACGGTGAGGGCGGCGCGCAGTTGGGAGCGCATGAGGGAGCGGACGTAGGTGTGGCCGAGGGTGGTCTGCTCGTCGATCTCGGTGCGCGGCCGGTAGTAACCCGAGGCGCGGCGGCTGCGGCGGGGCGGTCCCGTTACGGTGACCCGGCGCTCGACGGGCTCGCCGGGCACGGTCAGACCCTCCTCATCAGCAGGTCCCGCAGCTCGCGCGCGTGGCGCCGGCTGACCTGGAGTTCCTCGCCGCCGACCAGGACGCTCACCGCGCCGGCGTCCAGGCGGAGTTCGCCGATGTGCCGGAGGGCGACGAGGTGGCGGCGGTGGATGCGCACGAAGCCCCGGGAGCGCCAGCGGTCCTCCAGGGTGGACAGCGGGATGCGGACGAGGTGGCTGCCGCGGCCGGTGTGCAGCCGGGCGTAGTCGCCCTGGGCCTCGACGTGGGTGATGTCGTCGACGGCCACGAACCGTGTGACGCCGCCCAGTTCGACCGGGAGGTGGTCGGGGTCGGGTTCGTGGACGGGTATCCGGGGTGCGGCGTCGCGCAGTTCGGCCACCCGCCGTACCGCCTCCGCCAGGCGTTCCTTGCGGACCGGTTTGAGGACGTAGTCGACCGCCTTGAGGTCGAAGGCCCGCACCGCGAAGTCCTCGTGGGCGGTCACGAACACGACCAGCGGCGGCCGGGCGAAGCCGGTGAGCAGACGGGCCATCTCCAGTCCGTCCAGGCCGGGCATCTGGACGTCCAGGAAGACCACGTCGACGGCCTCGGGGCCCTGCGGTCCCGACTCCAGGGCGCGGGTGATGCGGCGCAGCGCCTCGGTGGCGTCCCCGGCGCCCTCGACGCTGCCGATGCGCGGATCGGCGTGCAGCAGATACAGGAGCTCCTCCAGCGAGGGGCGTTCGTCGTCGACGGCGAGAGCGCGCAGCATGAACGGAGTGTAGGCGGCGCGGCGGGGCGCTGGACATGTCGCGGACGTGGACGTTCGCGCCGGACGAAGTGGTGTTCCCGAAGTGCCGTTCCGCGTGGTTACAGTGCGGACATGAACAGCGGCACCGCCTCCTTCGACGATCTCGACCGGAAGATCACCACCGCGCTGATGGCGAACGCGCGGACCAGTTTCGCCGAGATCGGCGCGGCCGTCGGGCTCTCCGCGACAGCCGTGAAGCGGCGGGTCGACCGGCTGCGCGAGACCGGTGTGATCACCGGGTTCACGGCCACCGTGAAGCCGTCGGCGCTCGGCTGGCGCACGGAGGCGTATGTCGAGGTGTACTGCGAGGGCGCGGCCCCGCCCCGGCGGCTCGCGGAGGTGGTGCGCAACCACCCGGAGATCACCGCGGCCATGACGGTGACCGGCGGCGCGGACGCGCTGCTGCACGTACGGGCCCGGGACGTGGACCACTTCGAGGAGGTGCTGGAACGGATCCGGGTCGAGCCCTTCATCCGGAAGACGATCAGCGTGATGGTGCTCTCGCACCTGCTGCCGGAGAGCCCGGAGGCGGGCGCGACGGCCGCAGCTCCGGAGTAAACGCATCGACGCTGCGTTTGTATGACCGGAGACGCAGCATTCGTGCGCAGACGCGCAGCATTCGTTTCTTGTCGCCCGTATCCGGCGCTTTCTACCGTGGTGTCAACCCTCAGTCGACACCGCGGGAAAGCGGAGGAACCCCTCTGTGTCCGAAAGCCGTGTGCCGCGTCTCAGGCGCTTCCTTGTCTGTGAACCCAGACATTTCGCCGTGCAGTACGCGATCAATCCCTGGATGAACCCCGACACCAGGGTCGACGTCGATCTGGCCCAGGAGCAGTGGACGGCGCTCATCGACGCCTACCGCGCCCACGGCACGTCGACGGAGAGCGTGCCGAGCTGGTCGGCCCTGGCCTTCAACCGCGTGACGGGCC
>NZ_JBEYFC010000362.1:0-9664 GCF_040634175.1 Streptomyces sp. NPDC007162 | reverse complement strand
CGGCTGGCTGCACACCTACAATCACCACCGCGGACACACCGCGCTGAAGGGCCAACCACCCGCCAGCCGCGTTCCCAACCTCTCGAGGCAATACACCTAGGGCGCCCTGCGGGTGAGTCGGAAGACTCTGATCTCGCGGTCCACCCGGGCCTGGTAGGCGGCGTACGGGGGCCAGAACGCCAGCAGTGCCTGCCAGGCCGTCGCCCGCTCCTGCCCCGTCAGCAGCCGGGCGGTGACGGGGATGTCCCGTCCCTTCCAGCTGATCTCGGCGTCGGGGTGCCGGAGCAGGTTGTGCGTCCAGGCCGGGTGACCGGTCCGCCCGAAGTTGGACCCGACCAGGTACCAGCCGTCGCCGTCGGGCATGCACGCGAGCGGTGTGCGGCGGGGCTGCCCGCTGCGCGCCCCGGTGGAGGTGAGGATCACCCCGGGCAGCATCTGCGCGCTGAGCAGCACCCGGCCCCGGCTGAGCCGGTGCACGGCGCGGTCCAGCGCCGGGACCACATGCGGCGCCACCTTCGCGAACCCCCGCGTGGCGGACACCTTCTGCACCAGCCGTTCCCCGATCACATCGCCACCCCCGCGCCCTCGAACAGTCCGGCCCGCCCGGCCGCGTGGTCGCGCAGCCGGTGCACGGGCCCGAAGAGCAGCTCGTCCCCGGCGGCCCGCTTGAAGTACATGTGCGCCTCGTGCTCCCAGGTGAAACCGATCCCGCCGTGCAGCTGGATCCCCTCCCCGGCGGCGATCCGCAGCGCCTCCAGCGCCTGCGCGAGCGCAAGCCCACCGACGTGCTCGCCGCGGACCGCCGCCCAGGCCGCGTAGGAGGCCGCCGACCCGGCCGCGCGCACCGCCACGTACACGTCGGCCAGCCGGTGCTTGACGGCCTGGAAGGACCCGACGGGCCGCCCGAACTGCTCCCGCTGCTTCACGTACTCCACGGTCCGCTCCAGCACCCGGTCGGCCGCCCCCACGGCCTCGCTCGCGAGCACGGCGGCGGCCGCGTCCCCGACGGCGGCGAGGGCGGGGTGCACGTCGGTGTCCTCGTCGCCCAGCAACTCCGCCGCCACGTCCCGCAGCCGTACGCGCGCCTGGGCACGGGTCGGGTCGAGGGCGGTGCGCCGTGTCCGGACGACCCCGGGGGCGTTCCCCGCCACCAGGAAGAGCAGGACGCGCGACCGGGCGTACCCCCCGGCGTGCGCGGGGACGAGCAGGAGCCCGGCGCTGTGCCCGTCCAGCACCTGGTCGGCCTCCCCGTACAGCCGCCAGCCCCCGTCGGTGCGCCGCGCCTGGACCCCGCCGGCCCGCCCGCCGCCGGCCCAGTCGGCGTCGAGCGGCCCGGTGAGCGCGAGGGCGGCGGCGAGCCGGGTGCCGGGGACGGCGAGGGCGGCGGTGAGGCCGCCGCCGGCGATCCTCGGGAGCAGCTCGGCGCGCTGGGCCCCGGTGCCGAGGGCGAGGAGCAGCGGGGCCGTGAGGACGGCGGTGGCGAGGAACGGGGAGGGCGCCAGGGCGCGCCCCAGCTCCTCGGCGGCCGGCGCGACCTCCATGAGGGTGCAGCCGACGCCGCCGTACGCCTCGGGCAGCGCGAGCCCGGGCAGGCCGAGCTGCTCGGCGAGGGCGGTCCACAGGGCGGGGTCATGGCCCGGTGCCCGGTCGACGGCGGCCCGTACGTCCTCCGTTCCGCAGCGCTTGTGGAGCAGTTCCCGCAGGGCGCGCCGGATCTCGTCCTGCTCGTCGGTGAAGCGGGTGTCCATGACGGACCTCCTGACGATCTGACGGCACGTCATGCTAGGGGCGCCGGATGCAGATGCACAGGGGCGGCAGCAGGCGTATCTGATGTACCGTCAGATTCATGACTGGACCCCGCAAGGTCGCCGTGGTCGGTGTGGCCCTCTCCGACTGCGGCCGGGTGGACGAGGCCACTCCCTACGCCCTGCACGCCCAGGCGGCCCGCCGGGCGCTGGCCGACGCGGGCCTCGGCCGGGAGGTGGTGGACGGTTTCGCGTCGGCCGGACTCGGCACGCTCGCGCCGGTGGAGGTGGCCGAGTACCTGGGCCTGCGCCCCACCTGGGCCGACTCCACCTCCGTCGGGGGCTCCACCTGGGAGGTCATGGCGGCGCACGCGGCGGACGCGATCGCCGCGGGCCACGCGAACGCGGTCCTGCTCGTGTACGGCTCGACGGCCCGCGCCGACATCAGGGCGGGGCGCCGGACCGGGAACCTGTCCTTCGGCGCCCGGGGCCCGCTCCAGTTCGAGGTCCCCTACGGCCACACCCTCATCGCCAAGTACGCGATGGCCGCCCGCCGCCACATGATCGAACACGGTACGACCATCGAGCAGTTGGCCCAGGTGGCGGTCCAGGCCCGGGCGAACGCGGCGCTGAACCCGGAGGCGATGTTCCGCGACCCGATCACGGTCGACGACGTCCTGTCCGGACCGATGATCGCCGACCCCTTCACCAAGCTGCACTGCTGCATCCGCTCGGACGGCGGCGCGGCGGTGCTGCTGGCGGCCGAGGAGTACGTACCGGACTGCCGTACGGCGCCGGTGTGGGTGCTCGGCACGGGCGAGTCCGTGTCCCACGCGACGATGTCGGAGTGGGCCGACTTCACCGTCTCCCCGGCGGCGGTCAGCGGCGAACTGGCCTTCCGGCGGGCGGGCGTCACGCCTGCCGACGTCGACTTCGCGGAGATCTACGACGCGTTCACCTACATGACGCTGGTGACGCTGGAGGACCTGGGGTTCTGCGCGAAGGGCGAGGGCGGGGCGTTCGTGGAGAAGGGACGGCTGCGGGTGGCGGGCGGGGAGCTTCCCGTGAACACGGACGGGGGCGGGCTCTCGGCCCAGCACCCGGGCATGCGGGGCCTGTTCCTCCTGGTGGAGGCGGTACGGCAGCTGCGCGGGGAGGCCGGTGACCGGCAGGTGCGGCGGGCCGGCGGGGGGCTGCCCGAGCTGGGGGTGGCGTCGGGTACGGGGGGCTGGTTCTGCTCCTCGGGGACGGTGGTGCTGGGGCGGTGGTGAGCCGAACCGGGCCTGTGTCCGTATGGAGGATCAGGCGTGCCGCGGCAACCTTTCCGGCCCCGGCGGCCACTGCCGTACCGGAAGCTCTCACGTCCGAAGGACGTGCACCGCCGACCGAGTAAGGATCACTCCGTGGCCTCCTCCTCACACCGCCACCGCCCGCAGCCGGACCGGAACTTCGCCTGGCGCCCGGTCCGCGGCCCGTTGCTCGCGGTGACCGCCGTCGCCGCCGTCGCCCTGCTGGTCACCCTGATCGTGGCCTTCCGCCCCGGCGGCTCGGGCGGCACCGGGCAGGACCGTGCCGGGTCCGCGACCTCCTCGGCGACCGCGGCCGGAGCGCCGGAAGCGGCCTCTGCGTCGGTGCCGGCGTCACCCACGGCGCCGACACCGTCGTCGGCGACGCCCAGACCGACGGGCAGCAAGCACAGCACGCCGTCCACGTCGGCGTCCGCGACCCCGTCGACGGCCTCCCCGGCCCGGCGGGCGGCGGCCGGCACCGCCCGCACCCCGGCCACCACCACCGCCCCCGCACCCGGCCGGATCCGCCCCGGGACCACCTACGACGGGGTCGCCACCTCCTACGACATCGGCAACGGCGACGGCGCCTGCTCGTACGGCCCCACCTCCGACGTGATGACCGCGGCGATGAACACCGCCGACTACGAGACGGCGAAGGCGTGCGGGGCGTTCGTGTCCGTCCGCGCGGCGAGCGGCACGTCGATCACGGTACGGATCACCAACGAGTGCCCGGCGCCCTGCGCGGTGGGCCAGCTCGACCTGAGCCGGCAGGCGTTCGCGAAGCTCGCGCCGCTCTCGGCCGGCCGGATCCCGGTCACCTGGAGCCTGCTCAGCCCCGCCACCTCCGACACCGTCTCGATCCGCTACAAGACCGGCTCCAGCCAGTACTGGTGCGGCATCCAGGCGATCGGCCACCGCAACCCGCTGGCCCGGCTCGAAGTGCGCACCGGCGGCGGCTGGCTGGCGCTGACCCGCACCGGGTACAACTACTTCCTCTCCGAACAGGGCACCGGCTGCGGGAGCGAGATCCGGCTCACCGACATCTACGGCGAACAACTCGTCGTCCCCGCACTGCCGGTACGCCCGAACACGGTCCAGCCGACAGGACTCCAGTTCACCCGGCACTGAGGGCGAGGGACCGAGGCAGGACGCTAGTGCCGCGCCGGGACGATGCGGTGGGCGCGGTCGGGGGCGGGGCCGTCGGGGAGGAGTCTGACGCCGGTGTGGGCGTGGCGGGCCGCGAACGTGGTCAGGGCCAGGGTCAGGCAGACGGCGGCCGCGGCCACGCCGAGCGGGAACAGGGCGGGCGCCGACTGCCCCGCGGGAAGGTTCCCCTCGTGGACGGCGCAGGCGAGCGAGACGGCGAAGAGCAGGAGCGCGAGGAGGCAGGCCGCCCCCCAGCCCGCGCGGACCCGCCGGGTACGGGCGTGGTCGCGCACCTCGGCCAGGACCGGGGCCGCGCAGACCGGGCACTCCAGCTCGACGCGTTCCCTGCCGTCGGCCGGCCGGACCAGCTGGAAGTCACGGGCGGCCCAGGTGGCCGTCCGCCGCCCACGCCGCCCGACATCGCCGCGTACGTGGCGTACGGCCACTTTCACGGTCCTGGGTCCCCTCATGCCCGACAGTGTGCGTCCGGGGCACAGCTGTTCGCAGGGGTTTGCCCGGCCGCGTCCGGGAAGTACGGCGCCGGGGAACGCGCACGAGCCGTACGACCCCTGATGACGCGGCTGCGGGAGGCTCCCGAGTGATACTCGGCACATGGCAGCAACGGATCTCCACACGCTCCTGAAGTCGCTCCGCGTCTGGTCCCCCGAGACCACGGAGCTACGGCCGTTCGACCCGGCGTCGGCGCCGGACGCCCCGCTCCCGCTGTTCACCACGTGGTTCGCGGAGGCGGTGGCGGCCGGCCAGCCGGAGCCGCACACCGTGTCGCTGGCGACGGCGGACGAGCGGGGCCGGGCGGACGTACGGATCGTGATGCTGCACGGCGCGGACGCGCACGGCTGGTCCTTCGGCTCGCACGTCACCAGCCGCAAGGGCCACCAGCTGAGCGCCCACCCGTACGCGGCCCTCGCCTTCTACTGGCCGGTGCTGGGCCGCCAGGTCCGACTCCGGGGCCCGGTCTCTGCGGCGCCCGCCAGGGAGAGCCAGGCGGACCTGCACGCCCGCTCGACGGGTGCCCTCGCGTCGGCGCTCACCGGCCGCCAGAGCGGTGTCCTGTCCTCGCTGGAGGAACTCCGCACGGAGTCGGAGGCCGCCTGGGAACGCGCCCGCGCCGACCCGTCCGCCCCCTCCCCGACCTGGACCCTCTACCGGCTGCGCCCCCAGGAGGTCGAGTTCTTCCAGGGCGACCCGGACCGACGGCACGTACGCCTGCGGTACGTCACCGAGGCGGACGGCGGCTGGCGCAGGGAACTGCTCTGGCCGTAGGCCACGGGCTCGGCCCACTGCGCGAATTCCTACTGCGCGAATTCCTACTCCGCGAAGTCGTACTCCGCCCAGTCGGCCACCTGCCGGTAGCCGATGCGCTGGTACAGGGCGTTGCTCGTCGGGTTGGCCAGGTCCGTGAAGAGGAGGAGCTCGCCGACTCCCGCGGCCAGCGCCGCCCGGCTGACCCGCGCCGTCACCGCCCCGGCGTAGCCTCGGCCGCGCAGTTCCGGCGGGGTGTAGACGGGCCCGACCCGGGCCTGTCCGGCGACCGTCGGGGTGACGCCGGCCATGGAGACCGGGGTGCCCTCGGGGGTCTCCCAGAGGGTGACGCCGCCGTACGAGAGCCGGAAGTCGGCCCAGTCCCCGCCGCCCCGGCCGCCGGGCAGGCCCGCGTCGGCGACGAACCCGTCGTACCAGCGGATCAGCAGCTCCCGGTCCGCCTCGCCCGCGACCCGCGCCCGCCCCTCGGGCATCGGCGACGGGTCCGTCAACTCGGCCAGCCGGTACAGCCGTTCGCGTCCGCCGAGCCGTGCGGAGGCCCCGGTCCTGCGCTGCCACGCGGCGGCGAACACCTCCGCCGTGGCCCGCTCGGAGGCGAAGCCGGTCACGGGGTGGCCGAGGCCGAGGAGACCGGTGACCAGCGCCTCGGCCTCGTCGGCCGTGAGCCGGGTGGTGCGCAGGGCGTACGGCGGGGTGTGCAGCAGCGCGGCGCCCACGCTGCCGTCCGCCCGGACCAGGCGGCCGAGGAGCGGCGGCCGGCCGCCGTAGGCCCGCGGTCCGCGCCGCCGCAGCTGCTCGGTCACCGTCAGATGAACGGTGTGCAGGTCGGGCCGCGAGTGCAGGAAGTCCTGGGTGTGCGAGAGGAATTCATCGATGTCGGCGGTGAAGTACCAGGCGGGCGTGCGTGTTCGGGGGTCCATGGTCGATGATCCCGCCCGACCGCCCTGCCGGGCATCCGAATTAGGCGTCGACGGCTTCCGGGTCCGTCGCGAGGCGGGCGTGCAGGTGGACGTCCCGGAAGGCGTCCTGCCTGCCCGCCTCGAACATCGCGCCGCGCAGTGTCCCCTCCTGCCGGAAACCGCAGGTCCGCGCTATCCGGCAGGACGCCTCATGGCCGAGGGCGTGCCCCAGTTCCAGCCGGTACAGATCCAGTTCGGTGAAGGCCCAGCGGGCGGCCAGGGCCAGGGCGTGGGTGGCGACCCGGCGGCCCCGCGCCTCCGGAAGCACCCAGTAGCCGACCCGGGCCGACCGGAACACCCGGTCGATCAGGTTGATGCCGATGTGGCCGAGGGTCGCACCGCTCGCCTCGTCCGCGACGCGGAACGGCGCGCAGATCCCGTCCTCCGTCTGTGCCTGCTGTCTGACCATGGCGGCCCGGGCGCCGACGAGGTCGCTCTCCATCGTGAGCGGGGTGTTCCAGTGGCGGAAGTCGGGGTCGGTACGGCCGCGCAGCCAGCTCTCCACATGGGCTTCGGTGTCCGGGTCCCAGCGGTCGAGCCGCAGGCCGTGACCGTGCGGTGCGGTGCCGGGACGGCGGGCGGCGGGTTGTTCGTCGATCAGGGCCATACGCCCATTGAAACCCGTGGGGCAGGTGGCGGCCCAGCCGGTTTCAGCTCGCCGCCGGGCGGAACACCGGTACCCCGCGCCGGAAGGCGGCCTCCAGGGGGAGACCGGCGCGCGGCTCGGACGTGTCGACCAGTTCGGTCATCATGCGCGGCCCTTCCGCCAGGTCCACCACGGCCGCCACGTACGGGACGCGGTCGCCGAAGGGCGGCAGGTCGTTGCGGTGGACGACGGACCAGGTGTAGAGGGTCGCGCGGCCCGTCGCCTGCTCCCAGGTGCCGTCCTCACTCCAGCAGTGCGGGCAGAACTCCCGTGGGTAGTGGTGGGCCCGCCCGCAGGAGCGGCAGCGGCGCAGCAGGAGCCGGCCCTCGGCCGCGGCCTCCCAGTAGGGGCGGGTGAAGGCGTCCGGCTCGGGGAGATCCATGCATCTGACGGTACGTCAGGTGGGGTGGAAAGCCGAGAGGCGGGGGCGAAAAGGCTGTGCGTTCGCCGCGGGGCCGTGCGCCACCCATGAATCACCCGGAGATTGTTGACGATTTTGTCGGCGCTCACCTACGTTCACGGACGCAAGGTCAAGGGCGCCGGAAGACCAGGGGAGGACGCGGCGGACGCGGCGGAGCCGCTCGCCGTCTTCGCGACCGGCGCCTGGTGCCCGAGCACCGACCTGGAGCACGCCGACGGCGCCTACGAGTGGAACTGGGGCACCAACGCGCTGTCCAGCGGCAAGCAGGTCGACCAGTCCGTCTCCAAGGACCTGAAGGCGCAGTTCGCCGAGTACCAGGCGGGGCTGAACTGCGCGGCCTGCATTACCTCCAGCCGTCCGCCACCAGGTACCTCACGGGCCTCTCGGACGCGGACCGCGAGACGTACCTGGCGGCCCACCCCTTCATCACCTGGTCGGCCGGCCGGGCCACCTTCACCTGGGACGACTTCCTCACCCACGTCGGCGCCCGGAAGAAGGACACCCCGGCCTTCGACGCCTTCGACCTGTCGGCCGGCGAGAACAACGAGTTCGGCGCGGGCACCACCGAGAGCCGTCACTTCACGGCGTACGGCGCGCAGCACGACAGCACCGGGCTCAGCAGCGGGCGGGTCGCCGCCGACATCCCCGAGAAGCTGCACCTGATGAACCCGATGTACCACCTGGTGGAGAAGGTCAACGACCGCCGGGCCAGGCACTGGCGGCTCCGCCTCGGCACCAACGACTCCGACACCTCGCACGTCGCCTCCGCCAACCTGGCGGCCCGCGCCGGCTCTCGCAGCTGCAGCGCACCGGAGCCCGACGGCACGGGCCTTTTTCGCGCCCCGTCTCTTCCGTTTCCGTTCAGACCAAGTGGGCTACGCCACAAATCTCACCTACTTCTCCACGGGTGTGATCAATCCGCAACCAATTCCGGTCTTGACCGAGACCCATCAACGTGAAGCGTGATTACGCTCGCGCTCATGGCCGTGTTTCCCCCCACCGTTTCGCCCGTCTACGTCATCGGCGCCGGCCCCGGAGGTCTCGCCGTCGCGTACGCGCTGCGGGCCCGGGGCATCCGTGCCGTCGTCCTGGAGAAGTCCGGCAGCGTCGGCGCGTCCTGGCGCCGCCACTACGACCGCCTCCACCTGCACACCACCCGCCGGCTGTCCGCCCTGCCGGGGCTCCCCATGCCGCGCCGCTTCGGCCGCTGGGTCTCCCGCGACGACGTGGTGCGCTATCTGGAGAAGTACGCCGAGCACCACGAACTGGAGATCGTCACCGGCGTCGAGGTCTCCCGGGTGGAGCGCTCGCCCGGCGGGGACGGCTGGCTGCTGCACGCGTCCGGCGGGCGGCAGCTGACCGGCTCCGCGGTGGTGGTCGCCACCGGTTTCAACCACACCCCGCGCATCCCCGACTGGCCCGGCCTGGACGGCTACCGGGGTCGGTTCCTGCACGCCGGGGAGTACCGCCACGCCGGGCCGTTCGCCGGTCAGGACGTGCTGGTCGTCGGGGTCGGCAACACCGGCGCCGAGATCGCCGTCGACCTGGTGGAGGGCGGCGCCGCCCGGGTACGGCTGGCCGTCCGCACGGTCCCGCACATCGTGCGCCGCTCCACGGCCGGCTGGGCCGCCCAGTACAACTCGATCCTGGTACGACGGCTGCCCACCCGCCTGGTCGACCGGCTCGCCCGCACCATGGCCAAGGTGAGCGTGCCCGACCTGGCCGCCCACGGCCTGCCCCGCCCCGACACCGGCCTCTACAGCCGGGTCAAGCAGGGCTCCATCCCGGTCCTGGACGTCGGCCTCATCGACGCGGTGCGGCGGGGCAGGGTCGAGATCGTGGCCGCCGTCGACGGCTTCGAGGACGGCAAGGTCGCCCTCGCCGACGGCACCCGCACCTCCCCCGACGCGGTGATCGCCGCAACCGGGTACGTCCGGGGCCTGGAGGGCCTGGTCGGCCACCTCGACGTCCTCGACGACCGCGGCCGCCCGCTCGCCCACGGCGCCCGCACCCCCGGGAACGCCCCCGGCCTCTACTTCACCGGCTACACCAACCCGATCAGCGGCATGTTCCGCGAGATGGCCCGCGACGCGGAGAAGATCGCGAAGGCGCTCGCCAAGCGCCTGCGGACGGCGTAGAGAGCCTCAACCTCCTTACGTACACGTCGTGTTGCT
>NZ_JBEYFC010000361.1:0-9671 GCF_040634175.1 Streptomyces sp. NPDC007162 | reverse complement strand
GGGACATCAGCCGATCAAAGGGTCTCCACAATGTGTGTTCCCTGTCGTCTGCAGAGCGAATTCCCTGCCTCACACGACACCGCCTGGGGTAGCCGACCGGGAGGCAGTCCCCGGCCCGGTACCGTACCGGCCACCGGCCGGTAGTCCGCACCGCCCGCGCCCGGAGCGCCCGTGCCGCGCTCCGTACCGGCGCCGTCAGCGCCCCCGGCGACTGACCGGTACACCGACCAGTGAACAGCGCGACACGGACGCGACCCACGGACTCTCCGCCCCGGGCCCCTCGCAACGATGCGGGCGCCGCCGCCCCGGGCAGGACCCAGCCGGTCGGCGCGGGCAGACCCCCGCTGCGACGTCCGCCCTCTCCTGCGCGGCAGGCGCGAGGAGCACCCTCCCCACGGCAACGAGGCCGTGCCTGCGCGAGGCTCCCTCGGACTGCCGCTCCCCGCCATACGACACACTCCCGCGAAGAGGTGTTGCATGTCCCGCTCGTATGGTTCGCCGACCCCGGTTCGAAGCCGGCGGCGAACGCCTCAGACCCTCAGGCACCTGTTTACCGCACGCACCGCCCCGGCCGGCGCGCGGTGAGCCGCGTCGTCGTGACCGGGGCCGCCGGGATGCTCGGCACCGCCCTGGTCGACCGCTTCGTCAGGGACGGCCGTCAGGTCGTCGGCCTGGACCTGGTCCCGCCCGCCGCCGCCCACCCGGACGTGGAGTGGATCGAGGGCGACATCCGCGACCCCGCCGCCGTCGGCAAGGCGGTACGGGGAGCCGATCTGGTCGTGCACAGCGCGACCGCGTTGCCCACGTACGCCGAGCACGAGATCCGCTCCATCAACGTGGACGGCGCCCGCACCCTGCTCACCGGGTGCCGGGACGCGGACGTGCCCCGCGTCATCCACCTGTCCTCCGCCGCCGTGTACGGCGTGCCCAGGACCGTGCCGACGCCGGAGGTGCACCCGCCGAGTCCCTGTGACCCGTACAGCCGCTCCAAGGCCGCGGCGGAGGAGGTCGTGGCCGAGTTCCGCGCGGCCGGCATGGTGATACCGGCGTTGCGCGCCAAGACCTTCGTCGGCCCGGGCAGGCTCGGCCTGTTCGCCATGCTGTTCGAATGGGCGGAGGAGGGCCACAACTTCCCCATGCTGGGCGGTGGTGACGTGCGCTCCCAGATGCTCGACGTGGACGACCTGGTCGACGCGGTCGCCGCCGCCGCGGCCCATCCGGACGACAACGGTGTCAACACGGCGTTCAACATCGCCGCCACCGAGTTCCGCACGCTGCGCGAGGACTTCCAGTCCGTGCTCGACGCGGCGGGCCACGGCAAGCGCGTGGTCGCCCTCCCGACCGCACCCGCCGTGGCCGTGCTCAAGGTGCTCAGCCGCACGGGGCTGTCCCCCGTTTACGGCCGGCTGCTGCAGAAGCTCCAGGTGGACAGTTACGTCTCCACCGAGCGCGCGGCCGAGGTGCTCGGCTTCCGTCCCCGGTACTCCAACCGCGAGGCGCTGCTGCGTACTTTCGACTGGTGGCGGCGCGAGCACGCCCGCAGCCACGGCGCCCCGACCGGGCGGACCAGCCGTGCGCCCTGGAAGCAGGGCGCCCTCTCCCTTGGCAAGGCGCTGTTCTGATGGCACCCGTCCGCCGCGGGTTCCCTCCGCCGCCGCGCCCTGCGACGCCTCCTCCCTCCCGGACCACCGTTCACGACGCGCCTCCCACTTCTAGGAGAGCCATGTCCGTTGCGGATTCCGCCCCCCGCCCCTCCCCCACCGAGGGTGCCGCACCCTCGCAGCTCGCCGTCGGACCGCCGCCG
The DNA here is from genome assembly GCF_040634175.1 of Streptomyces sp. NPDC007162. Classification (NCBI taxonomy): domain Bacteria; kingdom Bacillati; phylum Actinomycetota; class Actinomycetes; order Kitasatosporales; family Streptomycetaceae; genus Streptomyces; species Streptomyces sp. NPDC007162. Next base: position 7,867 of record NZ_JBEYFC010000361.1, on the reverse strand, counting down.
GGCGCCGTGTCCGCGCCGCCCGCGCCGCATCTGCTGCCGCCCGATCCCCTGCCGTACCGACGGGGACCGGTACGCGCTTTCGTCGCGCTCGCCCGGCCCAAGCACTGGGTGAAGAACATCTTCGTCATCGCCCTGCCGGTGCTGCTCACCGGGCCGGTGACCCCGTCGGCGCTGCGTGCCGTGGGCGTCGCCATCGCCCTGTTCATCACCGCCTCGGTGAGCGTGTACGTACTCAACGACCTGGTGGACCGCGAACGAGACCGGCTGCACCCCGTCAAGCGCCACCGACCGCTCGCCGCCGGCGAGTTGAGCGCCGGGTCCGCCTGCGTGACGCTCGGTGTACTGGTCGCCGTGCAGGCCGCCGGGGTGCTGCTCGGCGGCGTGGACCGGTACTGGCCGGTGCCTGTCTACCTCGCCCTCAACGTCGCCTACAGCTTCCGCCTCAAGCACCTGCCGATCGTCGACGTGTTCGCGCTCGCCGGCGGGTTCGTGCTGCGCGCCACCGAGGGTTACCTGGCACCGGGCCTGACGCCGTCCGCCTGGCTGCTGATGTGCGTCTTCACGCTCTGCCTGGTGCTCGCCCTGGGCAAGCGCCGACGCGAACTGAACGAGAGCGGCAGCGCGCACCGCCCGGCGCTGACCGGCTACACGACCCAACTGCTCGACTACATGGTGGTGGTCAGCGCCAGCCTGTCGGTGATGATCTACGTCGTCCATCTGCTCGTCCCGCCGTCCCACCCGGCCGCGATCGCCCTGATCCTGGTGACGGTGCCATGCGCGGTCTTCGCGCTGTTCCGCTACCTCCAGGTCGTCCTCGTCCACGGCGGTGGCGGCGACCCGGTCCGGCTGTTGCTCAGCGACCGGATGCTGATGGCCGTGGGACTGATATGGGCCGTACTGATCGTGCTACTGCCCGGCCCGGCCTGACGCCTGCAGGCCGTCCGCCCCGCACCGACCACCGCTTCCGAGAAAGGCACCGCCATGTCCGGCACACCGCTGGTGTCAGTGATCATCCCGAACTACAACTACAGCCGCACCCTGGGCCTGTCCATCCGCTCCGCGCTCGAGCAGGACTATCCGAACAAGGAGATCATCGTCGTCGACGACTGCAGTACCGACGACTCCCTGGCCACCGCCCGGGCGATACCCGGCATCACCGTGCTGAGCACGCCGGCCAACGGCGGCTCCGCGATCGCCCGCAACCTCGGCGTCGAGCACGCCTCCGGTGAGATCCTGATGTTCCTCGACTCCGACGTCGCCCTCGCCCAGGGCGCGATCACCGAGGCCGTGGAGCAGTTGCTGGCCGACCCGGAGCTGGGCGCCGTCTGCGGCATGTACGAACCCGAACCGCTCATCCGCGACAGCCTGGTGGAGGAGGCCCGCTGCCTCCAGGCCTACTACTGGCGCTACGACTCCGAGGGTTCGGTCAGCTTCCTCATCTCCGCCATCTGCGCGATGCGCGCCGAGATCTTTCACGAGATCGGCGGCTTCAACCCGCAGCTGCGGCAGACCGAGGAGGTCGACTTCGGCGAGCGGCTGTCCCAACGCTACGAGATACGGCTGACCAACCGCATGCGCGGCGCGCACGACGACGACCACGAACTGTTCGCCCTGATCCGCAAGATGTTCGTGCGGGGCCGGTTGCGCGTGCCGCTGTACGCCCAGCGCAAGCGGCACGCCGAGGGGTTCGAGACGATGGCACGGTCCTGGGCCGCGCTGTTCGGCCTGGTCGCCGTCCTGCTGCTGTGCGCACCGCTGCTGCTCGGGCCGCTCGGCTGGCTGCTGCCTGCCGCGGCGTTCACCGCGGTCGTCCTCTGCGACCTGGGCATGTACGCCTTCGTCGCGCGGCGCAAGGGCCTGCTGTTCCTGCCCGCGTTCTTCGGCGTGCTGCTGGTCTTCAACGTCACCGTGGCCACCGCCGTCCTCTTCGGCGCGGTGCACTGGCTGATCTCCCCGGGGTTCCGCCGACTCTACGAGCGTGAGCCACGCGCCGACACCGCCGGCCCGGCGCCGGGCGTGCCGGCGCCGCGGCGCGAGGCGAAGGACGAGACCGGCGGGGTGCTCCTGCCGTGACCGAGTACCTCACCACCGGCCGCGGCCCGGCGGCCACCGACCGCCCTTCAGCCAGCCCGCAGCGGCCGTCCGACACCGACCACCCCGGACCGGTCCGGCGTGCCGCCCGAATGCTCGGCCGAGTGCGGTGGCTGTGGGCGGCGACCTGGCTCTGGCTGGCCGTGGCCCTGATCCACCTGGTGCTGTCGGGCCGCTGGTGGCTGATGCTCCTACCGGATCTGGCACCGCCGCTGGTGTACGCGGCCGTACCGCTGCTGCTGGTGGCGGCCGCCGTCGCCGGCCGGCTGCGGCGGGCCGCGCCCCCGCACCGGGTCACCTGGACCATGGTGGCCGGCGCCGTCGCCGCACTCGTCCTCGGCTGGAACTCCTGCGGGGTGCAGTGGGGCGTGCTCTTCCACGACTCCCCGTCCGGCACCCCCGATCTGCGGGTCGTCTCCTGGAACACCCGGCTCTGGGGCAGCGGCACCGGCCGGGCCGTGTTCTACCGCACCATCCGGGAGCGGAAGGCGGACGTCTACCTCCTCCAGGAGTACATCACCTCGCACGACAACGGGGCGACGTCCGATCCCATCGACGAACTCGCCCAACTGCGGAAGTACTTCCCCGGCTACCACATCATCGTCCGCGGCGAGCTGGTCACCCTCTCCCGGCTACCCGTGGTGTCCGCGCACAGCATCGGGCCCGGCGCCGGCGTGGAGCACGGGCAGGCACCGTGGCAAACCAGGTTCGCCGAAGAGAAGGTGCTGCGCACCGACGTCCGGGTCGGCGGACACACCGTGTCCCTGTACAACGTGCACGTCCCGGTCCAGATCAACATGGGCGTCAGCCCGCTGGGCAGCCGACTGTACCGGATGATGCACGCCAACGAACGTGCGCGTAAGGCCCAGTTCCAAGGCCTGGCAGACGACCTGCGCGCCAACCCCCTGCCCACGGTGGTGGCCGGTGACTTCAACACCAGTCCGGCCATGGGGGACCTGCACACCCTGCGCGGCAGGATGCGGGACGCCGCCGACGCCGGGGGCAGCCTCTATCCGGCCTCTTGGGGCCACCTGTGGCGGCTCGACTGGGCCTTCCTCAGCGGCTCCATCGCAGCCGACCACTACCACATCGACCCGATGGACGGGATCTCCGACCACCGGGCGCAGATCATGTCGTTCACCGTCTGACGGCCCGGCCGGACGGCGGCCACTGTCCGGCCGCCGTCCCGCGACTCGTGGACCGCTGAACCGAAAGGCCCAGCCTCGTGCAACCCACCGTCTCGGTCGTCATCCCCAACTACAACTACGCCAAGACACTGCGGCTCTGTCTGAAGTCCGTCTTCGACCAGGAATATCCTCTGCACGAGGTGATCGTGGCCGACGACAACAGCACGGACGCCTCGCGGGAAATCGCCGCCGAGTTCCCCTGCACCGTGCTGCATCTCAACCCCAACGGCGGGGTGTCCGCCGCCCGCAACGCCGCCGTGGCGGCCAGCAGCGGCGACATCCTGTTCTTCCTCGACTCCGACGAGACCATCGCGCCGAACGCCGTTGGGGAGGCCGTGCGCCTCCTCACCGAGGATCCCGGACTCGGCTGTGTACACGGCGTCTTCGCCCCGGAACCGCTCATCGACGACGGCCCCGTCGAGTGGTATCGCACCCTGCACGCCCACCACTGGCGCACCAAGGCGCTGGGTGAGACATCCACCGTCATCTTCGTCGCCACCGCGATGCCGCGCCGGGTCTTCGACGAGGTCGGCGGCTTCGACACCACCCTGCGCGACGCGGAGGACGTGGAGTACAGCGACCGGCTCTCCGCCAAGTACCGCATCCTGCTGACCGACCGGATCGTCGCCTGGCACGACGAGGAGTCGAGGATGGGCCGCATGCTGCGCGAGTCCTTCCGACGCTCGCAGTTCCTGGTGCCGTTCGGCGCCGCGCACCGCCGCAAGGAGGGCGCGCTCCGGGTCAACACCACCGGCGGTGTCGCAACGGCGATGCTCACCCTGATCACGCTGCCGCTGGTCGCCGCGGGTTCCTGGTGGACGCTGGCGCCACTCGCAGCACTGACCGGCTTCGTCTTCTCCGATCCCGGACTGCTCGGCGTGGTGCGCCACCACCGCGGGTCCGGTTTCCTGCCGTTCTTCCTGCTGTGCCATCTGCTCGTCAACATGACCATCGGTCTGGGGGCGCTCTGGGGCGTCGTGCGGATGGTCTTCACCGACTTCGGAACCCCGACGGCACGCAGCCGGCCGGAACCGGCCAGGCTGGGCGGTGAGACCGGATGACCTCACTGTCCCGTCGCCGGGCCCTGCGGGCTGTCGTCACGACCGCGTTCGTCGTCGCCGCGTGCTACGGCATGTACCGGGCGCTGGGCGACTCCACCGCCGGGGTCGCCGACTTCCTGGCCCGCGGCGACGCTCCCGCCGTGCTCGCCGGCGCCGCCGCGCTCGACCTGGCCGGGCTGACCCTCGGCATGACGGCCTGGCGCAGTCTGCTCAGCGGTCTGGGTCATCCGCTCGGCGCCGGGCCCACGATGCGGATCTACGGCGCCGCGATGCTGGGCAAGTACCTCCCCGGCCCGTTCTGGAGCGGTCTGGCCAGCGTCCACACCGGGCGGGCCAGCGGTGTGCCCGCGGCCCGCATGATCGCCGCGTACGCGCTGAACTCGGCGCTGGTGCTGCTGACCGCGGGCGTGGTGGGCATCGCCGCGGCACCGGCCGTCATGGACCACTCCGCTGTCGTGCTCGTCCTCGGGCTCGCGCTGTTCGGCGTGCTGCTGCACCGGCCCCGGCTGGTGCTGATGCTGGCCGGGGCAATCGCCCGGGTGCTGCGCAGGCCACCCCCACAGGCCCCGTTCGCGGAGGGGCTGCTGCGCCGATCGATCATCGTGCAGGTGGTGTCCTGGGCGGTCGGCGGCCTGCATCTGGCGCTGATCGTTGCCGTCCTGAGCGGCCCGCTGGACGCCCACACCGTACTGCTGTGCGTGGGCGGCTTCGCCCTGGCCTCCGCGGCCGGGATGCTCGTGCTGGTGGTCCCGGACGGCGCCGGGGTCCGCGAGGTCGTGCTGACCCTGGCGCTCGCTCCCGTCCTGACCACCCAGCAGACCGTGACGGCCGTCGTCGTCAGCCGGCTGGCGTGCACCCTCGCCGAGGTCTCCGGTTCGCTCGCCGGACTCGCCGCCGCGGCGCTGCTGGCACGCCGCGGGCCGCGTCCGGCCCCGGACGGCCCTGGGCGCACCGCGGACCTGGCCCCCTCCGAAGTCTGAGCCGGGCACGTCTCTTCCTCCTTGCCACCCCCTCCCCCATGAGAGAGGTACGCATGTTCGCGCATTCCCCCGTCACCAAGGCCGTGGTCCCCGCCGCCGGCCTCGGAACGCGGTTCCTGCCGATGACCAAGTCCACTCCGAAGGAGATGCTGCCGGTCGTCGACAAGCCGGCGATCCAGTACGTCGTCGAGGAGGCCGCCGCCGCGGGCCTCTGCGACGTGCTGATGATCACCGGCCGCAACAAGCACTCCCTGGAGGACCACTTCGACCACAACTTCGAACTCGAGTCCGTCCTCGCGCAGCGCGGTGACCGTGACAAACTCGCCAAGGTCCGCACCAGCAGCGAACTCGGTACCCTGCACTACGTCCGGCAGAAGGTGCCCCGCGGCCTGGGCCACGCCGTGCTCTGCGCCCGCTCCCACATCGGTGACGAGCCCTTCGCGGTCCTCCTCGGCGACGACCTCATCGACCCCCGGGACGCCCTGCTGCGCCGGATGCTCGACGTGCAGCAGGCCATGGGCGGCAGCGTCATCGCCCTCATGGAGGTCGATCCCGCCCAGACGCACCTGTACGGCTGCGCCCGGATCGCCGGGGCCGACGGCGGCGACGTCGTGCGCGTCACCGGCCTGGTGGAGAAGCCGCCGCCCGGCACCCAGCCCAGCAACTACGCGGTCATCGGCCGCTACGTGCTCCAGCCCGAGGTCTTCGGCGTACTGGAGCGGCTGGGCCCCGGGCACGGCGGCGAGATCCAGCTGACGGACGCCCTGGAGACGCTGGCGGCCGGCGGCTCCGTGCACGGCGTGGTCTTCTCCGGCCGCCGCTACGACACCGGCGACCGCCACGACTACCTGCGCTCGGTGGTGCAACTTGCGTGTGATCATCCAGAGTTGGGGACGGAGTTCAGCGAGTGGCTGACCGCTTACGTCACCTCTCGGATGGTCGAGCCGGGCCTGGCCGAGGCGCTGCAGGGGGCCCTCGGGCGGCCTCGGGCGCCGCGCCCGGGGGTGTCGGCCGGTCCCCTCTCCGCAACCGGCCGTGGCCAGTAACGGTCCCCGCGCGGCGTACTTCCCCGAACTGTGTTGTGTCCGTCCCACCCGCCATGCCTCTCTGCCCACTGATCCGTCCGGCAGCCCATCCAAGGTTCTTCTATGCTGCCCCGGTACCAGGGCCCTTCCCACGTGTCTGGAGCCAAGATGACGCAAGCGCACCGCCTGATCGGTGACACCGCCATTCCCCCCCTGGGCATGGGGTGCTGGGCCATCGGCGGTCCATTCCGGGCCGGTGACACCCCGGTCGGCTGGGGCGAGGTCGACGACGCGGAGTCCACCCGGGCGGTGCGCCGGGCCGTGGACCTGGGTATCCGCTTCTTCGACACCTCCGACGTCTACGGCACCGGGCACAGCGAGCGCATCCTGGGCGCAGCCCTGGCCGGTCACCGCGACGATGTGCTGATCGCCACCAAGTGGGGCAACGTCTTCGACGAGGGGAGCCGCCGGATCACGGGCGAAGACCCGGGCCCGGCTCATGTCCGGCGCGCTGTTGAGGCGTCGTTGACCCGGCTCGGCACCGACCGCGTCGACCTCTACCAGTGGCATCTGGGCGGCGCCTCCGCCGAGCAGGCACAGGAGATGCAGGGCGCGCTGGAGGCCCTGGTCGCGGCGGGTAAGATCCGCCACTACGGGTGGAGCACCGACGATCCGACCCTGCCCACTGCGCTGGCCGGTCCCCATTTCGCCGCCGTCCAGCACGAGTTGAACGTGCTGAGCGACGCGCCGGACATGCTGCGCCTGGTCGCCGAGCACAACTGGGCCAGTGTCAACCGCAGTCCGCTGGCCATGGGGCTGCTCAGCGAGAAGTACACCAGTGGCACACGACTCGCCCAGGACGACGTACGGGGCGACGAGGCACCGCCGTGGATGCGGTACTTCGCCGACGGCGCCCCGGCCGGCGAATGGCTCAAGCGCCGTGACGCCGTGCGCGAGATCCTGACCTCGGGCGGGCGCTCCTTGGTCCAGGGCGCCCTGGCGTGGATCTGGGCGCGCAGTCCGCACACGGTGCCCATCCCCGGCTTCCGCACCGTCGCACAGGTCGAGGAGAACGCCGCTGCCCTCGGCCGGGCGCCGCTGACCGCCGGTGAGCTGAGCGAGATCGACGCCCTGCTGGGCCGCTGAGCTCCGGGGCACCGGCCCGGTCACCGGGTGACGGCCAGTGCGTGCAGCTCCTGGATGACCGCGTCCACACGAGGCATCCGCAGGGCTCTGCCGGTGCGCCGGCAGGCAACGAGCTCACGCTTGCGCGCTCCACGGCCTTCGATGAACAGGGTCTGGTGGATCACCTCTTGGCTGATCCGCATGGACTCATCATCGGGGAAGTCGACCTTCAGCCGGTTCGCGATCTCCTCCGGACTTCACACCATGAGCCATTGCCCGTGGTCGCGGTGCGGCTTGTTCCTCCCCTTCCATCGCGGGGCCCTGCGGCCCCAGTGCCGTCCCGTCCGGACTGCTGACCTGGCCGGAGAGCCTCTCATGCACGTAGGCGCGCAGCCGGT
>NZ_JBEYFC010000360.1:0-9673 GCF_040634175.1 Streptomyces sp. NPDC007162 | reverse complement strand
GGTGTGGACGTCCTCGTCGGCGATCGTGCCCACGAAGGAGCCGTCCGCGACGTCGGCCACCACCTTGTCGCTGAGCGCGCCACCCCAGTACCACAAGGTGAGGTCCTTGCCGTTCTTGGTGCCACCCGATCCCGACGAGCCGCCGCATGCGACGGTGAGACCGGATGCGGCCGCGGTGAGGACTGCGGCCTGGAGGAAGCCTCTACGTGAAAGGTCCACGGGTCACTCCTGTTGTTCCTGTTCGACGTGCCAAGGGGTTCGACGTGCCAAGGGGTTCGACGTGCCAAGGGGTTCGACGTGCCTAGGGGTTCGCGGGCCTCGGGGTTCGCGTGCCCAGGGGTCCGAGGGTCAGTGCCGCTGTGCGGAGGCGCGTGGGCCGACGAGCGTGCGAGGGGCGGGCGGGGTCACGGGGGCGTACCGCACCGGCGGCCCGGGGTCGGCCGGGAGCCGGTCGGCCAGGAAGCCGTAGGCGCGCTTGAGGTCGGGGTCGGTCAGCGACCGCCACCAGCTGTCGACGCCGTACCAGCCGGGGGCCGCGAGTGCCCCGCCGGGCCGGCCGACGGAGAGCCCGGCGGCCAGTACGGCGAACCGCAGCCGCTCCTCCAGGGGCCAGCCGCCCAGCGAGGCGGCCACGAAGCTCGCCCCGAAGACGTCTCCGGCGCCCGTCGCGTCGAGGACGTCCACGGCGACGGCCGGGACCTCCGCGTACTCGCCGGTGTGCTGGTCGACGGCCAGCGCGCCGGCGCCGCCCCGCGTCACCACCGCCACCGGGACGAGTTCGGCGAGCGTGCCGAGTGCGGCCCGCGCGCTGTCGGTGCGGGTGTAGGCCATCGCCTCGGTCTCGTTGGGGAGGAAGGCGTGGCAGAGCGCGAGCTGGTCGAGGAGGGCGCGGGACCACTGCTGGGTGGGGTCCCAGCCGACGTCGGCGTAGACGTGGGTGCCGTTCGCGGCCGCCTTGGCGATCCACTCGCGCGGTTCGGCCTCGATGTGCACCAGCGCGGTACGCGCCTCGGGCGGGTCGCCCATCAGCGCGTCCTGCGAGTACGGCGGCTGCGAGCCGTGGGTGACCAGGGCGCGGTCGTCGCCGTGCGCGAGGGAGACCGTGACCGGGGTGGGCCACCGGTCCGCGATGCGGGAGAGCGAGAGGTCGACGTTCTCCTGGTCGCTCAGGACGTCCCGGCAGTACTCGCCGTAGAAGTCGTCGCCGAAGACCGTGGCCAGCGAGGTGCGCAGGCCGAACCGGGACGCGGCCACCGCGAGGTTCGCGATGCCGCCGGGGCCGCAGCCCATGCCCGCCGTCCAGATCTCCTCGCCCGGTGTCGGCGGTTTCCCGAGACCCGTCAGGACGAGGTCGTAGAAGAGCAGCCCGGTCAGCAGCACATCGGGCCTGTCGTCGTCCACGTGCGCAGCCTCTCGTCAAAACTCGTCATTTCGATGACCGGAATCGTGCGCCGCTCTGCGAGATTGGTCAATACCCGAGCAGAACTGAGCATGGATTTGATTGAAGATGACGAGTAGTGTTCGCCGCGTGCTGGCAGAACGACGACATCAACTCATCCTGCGGGCCCTGCGCTCGGGCGGCCCCGCTGCCGTGACCGATCTCTCCGAGCAACTGGGTGTGAGCCCCGCCACGATCCGGCGCGACCTGCTCAAACTGGAAGAGGACGGGCTGCTCACGAGGGTGCACGGCGGTGCCGTGGCGGAGGAGGGCGACCAGCCCTTCGCCGAGGTCGCCGAGGTGCGCGTGGCCGAGAAGGACGCCATCGCGGCCCGCGCGGCGGCCCTCGTCGCCGACGGCCAGTCGGTCCTCCTGGACATCGGTACGACGGCCTACCGGCTGGCCCGCCAGCTGCACGGCCGCCGGCTCACCGTGATCACCAGCAACCTGGTGGTCTACGAGGAGCTCGCCGACGACGAGGGCATAGAGCTGGTGCTGCTCGGCGGCATGCTCCGCCGTGAGTACCGCTCCCTGGTCGGTTTCCTCACCGAGGACAACCTGCGCCAGTTGCACGCCGACTGGCTCTTCCTCGGCACCAGCGGGGTGCGCCCCGGCGGGCAGGTGATGGACACGACGGTCGTGGAGGTGCCGGTCAAGCGCGCCATGATCAAGGCGAGCGACAAGGTCGTCCTGCTCGCCGACGCCGCCAAGTTCCCGGGGACGGGCATGGCGAAGGTCTGCGGTCCCGAGGACCTGGACATGGTGGTGACCAACGCGCCGGTGGACCCGGCGACCCGTGCCGCCCTGGAGGAGGCCGGTGTCGAGATGGTCCTGGCAGGAAAGGCTCTAGCGTGAAACTGACGATTCTGGGTGGCGGCGGGTTCCGGGTGCCGCTCGTGTACGGCGCACTGCTGACCGACCGCGGCGAGGGGCGGGTCACCGAGGTCGTCCTGCACGACCTCGACGCCGGACGGCTGTCCGCGGTGGCCCGCGTCCTGGCGGAGCAGGCGGCCGGTGTCCCGGGCGCTCCCGCCGTGACCGCCACCACCGACCTGGACGATGCCCTGCGCGGCGCCGACTTCGTCTTCTCCGCGATCCGGGTGGGCGGACTGGAGGGCCGTGCGGACGACGAGCGGGTGGCCCTGGCCGAAGGGGTCCTCGGCCAGGAGACGGTCGGCGCCGGCGGCATCGCCTACGGCCTGCGGACCGTCCCGGTCGCCGTGGACATCGCCCGGCGGGTGGCCCGGCTCGCCCCCGACGCCTGGGTCATCAACTTCACCAACCCCGCGGGACTCGTCACCGAGGCCATGTCCCGCCACCTCGGCGACCGCGTCATCGGCATCTGCGACTCCCCGGTCGGCCTCGGCCGCCGGATCGCCCGGGTGCTCGGCGCGAACCCCCGCGAGGCCTGGATCGACTACGTCGGCCTCAACCACCTCGGCTGGGTCCGCGGCCTGCACGTCGCCGGCCGCGACGAGCTCCCGCGCCTGCTCGCCGACCCCGACCTGCTCGGCTCCTTCGAGGAGGGCAAGCTCTTCGGTGTCGACTGGCTGCAGTCCCTCGGCGCGATCCCCAACGAATACCTGCACTACTACTACTTCAACCGCGAGGCCGTCCGCGCCTACCAGCAGGCCGAGAAGACCCGCGGCGCCTTCCTGCGCGACCAGCAGGCGCACTTCTACGAGGCGGTCGCGGACCCGGGCTCGAAGGCCCTGGACGTCTGGGACCGCACCCGCGCCGAGCGGGAGGCCACCTACATGGCCGAGAACCGGGAGACGGCCGGCGCCGGCGAGCGCGACGCCGACGACCTGTCCGGCGGCTACGAGAAGGTCGCCCTGGCCCTGATGCGGGCCATCGCCCGCGACGAGCGCACCACGCTGATCCTGAACGTCCGCAACCGCGACACCCTCTCGGTGCTCGACGGCGAGGCCGTCATCGAGGTGCCCTGCCTGGTCGACGCCAACGGCGCCCACCCGGTCGCCGTCGCCCCGCTGCCCGACCACGCCACCGGTCTTGTCTGCGCGGTCAAGGCCGTCGAGCGCGAGGTGCTCGCCGCCGCCGAGTCGGGGTCCCGCGCGACGGCCGTCAAGGCGTTCGCCCTGCACCCCCTGGTGGACTCGGTGAACGTGGCCCGCAGACTGGTCGAGGGGTACACCGACGCCCACCCCGGCCTCGCGTATCTTAAGTAGTCAGCCGCTCGGAAAGCGCTTTCCATCCCTCTTCTGGAGACTTCCATGCACGACGAACGCCGCCGGATCGAGGAGCGCGTAGAGCGCCTCCAGAACCAGCGCATCAGGCCCGCGATCTACGCGGCCACCGTCCCCTTCGAGGTGACCGCCTGGCAGGCCCCCGGCGAGCCGGTCTCCTTCGAGGAGGCCGCGGCCGCCCCCTACGCGCCCTTCGCCATGGACACCCCGTGGGGTCCGCCCTGGGGCACCACCTGGTTCCGGATGCGCGGCGAGGTGCCCGCGGAGTTCGCGGGCCGCCGGGTCGAGGCCGTCATCGACCTGGGCTTCGTCGGCGACTGGCCCGGCAACCAGGCCGAGGCCCTAGTCCACCTCACCGACGGGACCCCGCTCAAGGCGGTCAACCCCCTCAACCAGTACGTGCCGATCGCCAACCCGGCGACCGGCGGCGAGGTGATCGACTACCTGGTCGAGGCCGCCTCCAACCCGGACATCCTGGCCGACAACTTCGAGGCGCCCACGCCGCTCGGCGACGTCCTGACCGCCGGCGACAAGCCGCTCTACACCTTCAAGCGCGCCGACATCGCCGTCCTCGACGAGGACGTCTGGCACCTCGACCTCGACATCCAGGTACTGCGCGAGCTGATGCTGGAACTCGGCGAGCACGACCCGCGCCGGCACGAGATCATGCACGCCCTCGACCGCGCGATGGACCTGCTCGACCTGGACGACATCTCCGGTTCCGCCGCCGCCGTCCGCGCGGCCCTGAAGCCGGCCCTGTCCAAGCCCGCGCACGCCAGCGCGCACATCGTCTCCGGCGTCGGCCACGCGCACATCGACTCGGCCTGGCTGTGGCCGATCCGCGAGACCAAGCGCAAGACCTCCCGCACCTTCTCCAACGTGACGTCGCTGGCGGACGAGTACGAGGAGTTCGTCTTCGCCTGCTCGCAGGCCCAGCAGTACGAGTGGGTCCGCGACAACTACCCGCAGGTCTGGGCCCGCATCCAGGAGTCCGTGAAGAAGGGCCAGTGGGCTCCGGTCGGCGGCATGTGGGTCGAGTCCGACGGCAACCTCCCCGGCGGCGAGGCGATCGCCCGCCAGCTCGTGCACGGCAAGCGCTTCTTCATCGAGCACTTCGGCATCGAGACCAAGGGCGTCTGGCTGCCCGACTCATTCGGCTACAACGCGGCCTACCCGCAGCTCGCCAAGCTGGCCGGCAACGAGTGGTTCCTCACCCAGAAGATCTCCTGGAACCAGACCAACACGTTCCCCCACCACACCTTCTGGTGGGAGGGCATCGACGGTACCCGCATCTTCACGCACTTCCCGCCCGTCGACACCTACAACGCCCGCTTCAGCGGCGAGGAGATGTCCCGCGCGGTCCGCAACTACGCCGAGAAGGGCGCCGCCACCCGCTCCCTGGCCCCGTTCGGCTGGGGCGACGGCGGCGGCGGTCCCACCCGCGAGATCATGGAGCGCGCCCGCCGCCTCAAGGACCTGGAGGGCTCCCCCAGGGTCGAGGTCGAGCACCCCGACGCCTTCTTCGCCAAGGCCCGCGCCGAGTACGAGGACGCCCCGGTCTGGGTCGGCGAGCTCTACCTGGAGCTGCACCGCGCCACCTACACCTCGCAGGCCCGCACCAAGCAGGGCAACCGGCGCAGCGAGCACAAGCTGCGCGAGGCCGAGCTGTGGGCGACGACGGCCGCGCTGCACGCGCCCGGCTACCGCTACCCGCACGAGAAGCTCGACCGGCTCTGGAAGACGGTCCTGCTCCACCAGTTCCACGACATCCTGCCGGGCTCCTCGATCGCCTGGGTGCACCGCGAGGCCGAGGCCGAGTACGCCCGCGTCGCCGAGGAGCTGGAGGTGCTCACCGCCGAGGCGGTCGCGGCGCTGGGCGGCGGCACGGCCCGGGTCTTCAACACCAGCCCCTACGACCGCGCCGAGGTCGTCCGCGACACCGCCGGCACCCCGGTGTACGTCGAGGTCCCCGCCAACGGCAGCGCCCCGCTGACGGCCGCCACCGAGGCCCCGCAGGCCGTGACGGTCGAGGGCCGGGTCATCGACAACGGACTCGTCCGGGTGGAGATCGCCGAGGACGGCACCCTGTCGTCGGTCCGCGACCTCCGGGCGAACCGCGAGGTCCTCGCGGGCCAGGGCAACCTGCTGCGCCTGCACACCGACCTCCCGAACTACTGGGACGCCTGGGACGTCGACAAGCACTACAAGAACCGCTACACCGACCTGCTGGAGCCCTCGGAGATCACGGTCGTCGACGCGGACCCGCTGCTCGGTTCGATCCGCATCACGCGTCCCTTCGGCAACGGCTCGACGATCACCCAGACGGTCACCGTGCGCGCCGGCAGCCCCCGGATCGACTTCGAGACGGACATCGACTGGCACGAGGCCGAGAAGTTCCTCAAGGCGGGCTTCCCGGTGGACATCCGGGCCGCGCACTCCTCCGCCGAGATCCAGTTCGGGCACGTGCAGCGGCCCACGCACACCAACACCAGCTGGGAGGCGGCCCGTTTCGAGGTCTCCGGCCACCGCTGGGTGCACGTCGGCGAGCCCGGCTACGGTGTCGCCGTCATCAACGACTCGACGTACGGCCACGACGTCTCCCGCACGGTCCGCGAGGACGGCGGTACGACCACCACGGTCCGGCTCTCCCTGGTGCGCGCCCCGCGCATCCCGGACCCGGGCGCCGACCAGGGCCGCCACCGCATCACCTACTCCCTGCTGCCCGGCGCGGACATCGAGGACGCGGTCGCGGCGGGCTACGCCCTCAACCTGCCGCTGCGGGTGGCGGATTCGGCGGGCGAGCCGGTGCCGGTCGTCTCGGTCTCCGGTGACGGCGTGACCGTCGAGGCGGTCAAGCTCGCCGACGACGCCTCCGGCGACGTGGTGGTCCGGCTCTACGAGTCCCGTGGCGGCCGTGCCCAGGGGGTGCTGCGCACCGGCTTCGCGCTGGCCGGTGCCCAGGTGACCGACCTGCTGGAGCGCCCGCTGGAGGACGCGTCCGTCGACGGCGACTCCGTCGCGGTGGAGCTGCGCCCCTTCCAGATCCTCACCCTCCGGCTGCGCAGGAGCTGACCACATGGCCATGCAACCCTGGTTCACCGACGCCAAGTTGGGGATCTTCGTGCACTGGGGCATCTACGCCGTCGACGGGGTCCAGGAGTCCTGGTCGTTCTACGACGACATCGTGCCGCACGACCGGTACATGTCCCAGCTGGACCGGTTCACGGGCGCCGCGTACGACCCGAAGGCGTGGGCGGACCTGTTCGCCCGCGCCGGCGCCCGGTACGCCGTGCTGACCAGCCGTCACCATGACGGAGTGGCCCTGTGGGACACGGAGTACGGCGACCTCAACCTCGGCCGGGACTACCTCGGCCCCTACGCCGAGGCGCTGCGCGAGAAGGGGCTGAAGGTCGGCCTGTACTACTCGCACTCCGACTGGAACCACCCCGACTACGCGTCCACGCGCAAGCCGGGCCGGCCGCCCGAGCAGGAGGACAACCGCTACTCCGAGGTGGCGGCCGAGGACGAGGACCTGGCCGCCTGGGAACGCTTCATCGCCTACCGGGACGGCCAGGTGACGGAGTTGGCGTCCCGCTACCGGCCGGACCTGATGTGGTTCGACGGGGAGTGGGACCGCAGCGAGGAGCAGTGGCGGATCCCCGAACTCGCCGCGCTGATCCGCTCGTACGTGCCGCACGTCGTCTTCAACGCGCGCATGCTCAGCGAGGGCGACTACGCCACCCCCGAGCAGGGCGCCCCCGTCGTGCCGCCGGACGGCCCCTGGGAGCTGTGCCTGACGATCAACGACTCGTGGGGGTACCAGCACCACGACGACAACCACAAGTCGCTCGCCCAGCTGATCCGCTACTTCACTGAGACCATCGGGGGCGGCGGCAACCTGCTGCTCGACGTCGGCCCCATGGAGGACGGCACCATCCCGCAGCCGCAGGTGGAGCGTCTGGAAGGGCTGGGGGAGTGGATCCGCCGGCACGCGGAGGCGGTGTACGGGACCGGCCGCGGGCTGCCCGCCGGGCACCACTACGGGCCCAGCACCCTCTCCGCCGACCGGCGCACCCTGTACCTCACCCTGTTCGACGCCCCGCGCGCCGAGATCGGGGTCCGCGGCCTGGCCACGAAGGTCAGCAGGGTCACCGTGGTGGGCAGCGGCACCGAGCTCGGTCACCGGGTGGTCGGCGGGCTGCACGAGGCCGTCGGCGTGCTGTGGATCGACCCGCCGGCCGCGGCCGACCTCGACCCGTACGCCACCGTCCTCGCCGTCGAACTGGACGGGGAGCTGGAGCTGTACCGGGGGTCCGGACGGTTCTGACCCGGTTCGCCCCAGGGTCGGCACATCTCACAGGAAGAATTAAGAGAACGGTAAGTGGGCAGGTCACGGCGGCTTTCCGGGCCGCCGCGACCCTGCCTGTTCTTCTCTCGGTCACCTCGGGTTCGTCTGACCCCCCTGGGATGCGGACGGCAGGGACGAGAGAGAGGCATCACCGTGCGAGACCCGCGAATGTCCGCGATCGCGAAGGGGCTGAAGCGCCGGGGGCGGCTCATGGCGCAGGCGGTGAGCCCGCCGCGCAAGGCCCTTGACGCCGTCCCGAGCCCGCGCCGGGCCGAGTCGCAGTGGCCTTCGGACGGCTACGTGGCCCCGCTCTCCCCGCGCCTGGTCCGGTCGCCGGTCTTCGTCCTGTCCTCGGTGCGCTCCGGCTCCACCCTGCTGCGGGTCCTGCTGAACAGCCACAGCCGGGTCCGCGCCCCGCACGAGATGCACCTGCGCACCGTCCACGTCCGCATGTCCCGGGAGTTCACGGCGGACGCCATGAAGGAGCTCGACCTCGACCGCGAGGAACTGGAGCACGTCCTGTGGGACCGGGTGCTGCACCTGGAGCTCAGCCGCAGCGGCAAGGACGTCATCGTCGACAAGACCCCGCCGAACACCCTCATCTGGCCCCGGCTGCACCGATGTTGGCCAGAAGCCCGGTTCGTCCTGCTGCTGCGCCACCCCGGTGCCGTCATCCAGTCCCTGGCCAGCCGCCGAGCCGACCCCGACCACGAGGCGATCCGCGCCGAGGTCCTCGGTTACGCCGAGAAGCTGGAGGAGGCCCGGCAGCGTCTGCCCGACGCCCACGTGATGACGTACGAGGATCTCACCGCCGAGCCGGAGCGGGTCACCCGTGGTCTGTGCGCGTACCTCGGCGTCGAGTGGGAGAGCGGCATGCTCGACTACGGCAGACAGGACCACGGCACCTTCCGGCCGCAGCTCGGCGACTGGTCCAGCGAGATCAGGTCCGGCCGTGTCCAGGCCGCCCGGCAGGCCGACCCCACCGCCGAACTCCCGCCCCGGCTTGTTGAGATGGCCAAGGCGTGGAGATACCCGGGCTAGGCATCCCCACACCGCGGTTCTCGGTGCTCAGCCGGTGAAACCGGCCGTGATCGAGGTGAACTGCCAGTTGCTCTGGCTGATCCCGGAGCAGTTGCTCACCACGCCGCCGCCCGCGCAGCCACGGTCCCGGTTGACCGCCCAGAACGCCAGCCGGGCGATGTGGTGCGAGTTCGCCCAGTCACGGATCTGCGTCCAGATCGCCGGGGTCGTGGTCTCCTGCTGGTCGGACAGTCCGTTCATGCCGGAGATCCCGATGTGTGCGTAGGCCGTCGCGTCGTCCCAGCCGAACGTGGACTTCAGCTTGGCCTTCAGGCCCTCGGCCGCGTTCACCGTGTTGCCGTACATGTCGGAGCCGCCGCCGAAGTCGAACGGCATGATCGTGAAGACGTCGACGTCGGCGCCGATCGACTGAGCCTGCTCGATCAGCCGGTTGCCGTAGTACGTCGGCCCGGTGGTGGACGTCCCGAAGGTGACGATCGTCTTCAGACCGGGGTTGTCGGCCTTGACCGTCTTCAGCGCGGTCAGGATCTTCGCCTGTACGGCCTCGTTCTCGAACTCGTCCGTGTTCTCGATGTCCATGTCGACGGACTTGAGACCGTAGGCGTCGACCACCTTCTGGATCGCCCCGGCCAGCGCGCT
>NZ_JBEYFC010000359.1:0-9711 GCF_040634175.1 Streptomyces sp. NPDC007162 | reverse complement strand
GGGGCGAGGACACCCCTGAGCCCGCTCCCGACACCTCACCCCGGACGACTACGGAACCCGCCCCCCACGCGGGATGGCCTGGACGTCACGCTGCTGGAGGCCGCCGACGAGGTCGGCGGCGGCACGCGCAGCCACGAGGCGATCCTGCCCGGCCTGCTGCACGACCACTGTTCGGCCATCCACCCCATGGCCGTCACCTCGCCCGCGCTCCGGGCCCTCGGCCTCGAACGCCACGGGCTGCGCTGGCGGCTGCCGGAGATCGACTGTGTGCACCCGCTGGACGACGGGACTGCCGGGGCCCTGCTGCGCTCCGTCACGGAGACCGCCGCTGGGCTCGGCCAGGACGGCCGCCGCTACCGGGCCCTGGTGGAGCCCTTGGTGCGGCGCTGGGACGCCCTCGCGCACGACGTGATGGGTCCGCTGCTGCGGATCCCGGCGCACCCGCTGCTGCTCGCCCGGTTCGGCCTCCCGGCCGTGCTGCCTCCCGCGGTCCTCGCGCGCCTCTTCCGGACCCCGCAGGCCCAGGCCCTGTGGGCCGGGGTGGCGGCGCACGCGTTCCGGCCGTTCTGGGACCCGCTCGTCTCGGCGATCGGGCTCGGCATCCTCACCTCCGGCCACGCCGCCGGGTGGGCCGTCGCCGAGGGCGGCTCGCAGTCCATCGCCCGCAGCATGGCCGCGGCTCTCCTCGCGGCCGGCGGCACGATCGAGACCGGCGTGCGGATCACCGCCCGGCGGCAGATCCCGCCCGCTGACGTGACTCTGCTCGACCTCGACCCCGGCCAGGTCGCCGCCCTCTACGGCGACAGGCTGCCCGCCCGCGTGACGGGCGCGTACCGGCGCTTCCGCCGCGGCCCTGGCGCCTTCAAGGTGGACCTGGCCGTCGAGGGCGGCGTGCCCTGGAGGGACGAGCGGGCACGACGGGCCGGGACCGTGCACCTCGGCGGTCAGCTCGCCGAAGTGGCCCTGACGGAACGGGACGTGACGCAGGGCCGGATGCCCGAGCGGCCCTTCGTCCTGGTCGGCCAGCAGTACCTTGCCGACCCCTCCCGGTCGGTGGGCGACGTCCACCCCGTCTGGACGTACGCCCACGTTCCGCACGGTTACGACGGGGACGCCACGGAGGCGATCCTCCGGCAGCTCGAACGCTTCGCCCCCGGCGCACGCGAACGAATCGTGGGCCGACACGTCACCCGCCCCGCCGA
Source organism: Streptomyces sp. NPDC007162 (assembly GCF_040634175.1). Taxonomy (NCBI): domain Bacteria; kingdom Bacillati; phylum Actinomycetota; class Actinomycetes; order Kitasatosporales; family Streptomycetaceae; genus Streptomyces; species Streptomyces sp. NPDC007162. The sequence goes on along the minus strand of NZ_JBEYFC010000359.1, from coordinate 8,509 downwards.
CTTCGCCGCGGCCAACCCCAACTTCACCGGCGGCGACATCCTCACCGGAGCGAAGACAGTCTCCCAGCTCCTCCTGGGCGCCCGCCCGGCGCTGGACCCCTACGCCACTGGCCTGCCCGGAGTGTTCCTGTGCTCAGCGGCCACCCCACCCGGCCCTGGGGTGCACGGCATGTGCGGCGCCGGGGCGGCGGCATCAGCACTGCGCCACCTGGGGGGCCGCCCGACCTGGCAGGCTCAGGAGCGCTCCCAGGACTCGCGCACGTAGAGGCGCTCCTCGCTCGTGCAGCCCAGGCCATTGGAGCCCTGCTCGGACCCAAGGTTCCAGCCCACGGCGCCGTTGACCTTGCGGACGAGCTCGATCAGACGGTTGCTCTCCGTCCACGTGCGGTAGGTGACCCGGCCCGCGACGAGCTATGCCCCCGCCCTCCCAACGAACTGAACATCTGCCGCTCGACCTCACAAGGTGAGCCGTCATCTGATGCCGGCCCACCCGGACAGCCCGTGGCCGACCCGGTCCACTCCAGCCCGAGGCCGGCCAGTTACCCGAGCATGTCCACCGTGACCCTCCCACACCGCGCGTATTCGTCAGGAGCACTCCCAGTGATACCTCGGGGCCGCCGCAGGCTCCGTCGGGCTCTCACCGCAGACCTGCCAGGACGCCACGGACAGATCTCGGCCGGACCGCCCTGCAACCCGCCACCTCCGAGAGCCCTCGCAACGTGACCGGCAGGCGCCGAGGTTCGGGAGCCTCTTGCAGCCGCTTGTACCTTCGGAGTTGGGTTCACGGTCGGATCGCCGGCGGGGGGACCGTTGGTGACCTCCGCGAAGGTGTCCTGGGATTTCGCGCGAAGGTGTCCGGCCCCTCCCCAAAGACGGCTTCCACCACAGCCACAGGCCAGAGTGCGTTCTGGGCAGCCGCTTTCGTACAAGACGCCGAGTAGGACTCCGTCAGGTCTGTCTCGGCCCTGGTGCCGTATATGTCCAGCTGGGCAGGGGCTGTTGGCAGGTGGTGCAGATACCCGCGCCCGCCGATCTCACCGACCAGGGCGACCTGTTGTCATCCCGTCATCGGGCATCGGCCGGTGGTTTCGGCGGCCGCCACACCACGAAGATGCGCCGGAGCTGCTGTCCCGAGCGGCAGGAGTACGCTGACAACGTCGAGGGCACGTCGTACGCCGGTGTCCGGACCGGTCTCGTCCTCGTCGCGGCCCCAGGAGCGGGCACGCGACTGCACCTCACCATGGATGACTCGCGCGCCGTCGGTCCGCCCGGCCTTTGGCTCGACTCCACCGAGCGCCCGCCTATGGCACCCACCAGGGCGAGACCGCCTGACGGCCCGCCGCCCACTCTCCACGTCCTGGTCAGTCCAAGCCCACGTAGCTCCTGTTTCCACCGTCCGCGCGACTCGCATCCGCTCTCTGCGATGCCGTTACGCACCCACCGTCCAAGAGGCGCAGCCCAAGACCCCGGCCGCACCGTCGTCACTGAGGTCAAGGACCGCGCATGTCTCTCCCTATCCTCCGCTCCCCGTCCGGCGTCCCGCCGGAAGGCGCCCCGCCGTCCCGGAGTACGACGGAAGGGCACCCTTCCCGCGCGAGCGAACGGCTGCCGAGCGCACGGGCAGCGAGCGGCTGTACCTGGCGATCACGGCGTTGATCGTCTTCCTCCCGTTCCTGGCACTCGGTCTGGCCGTCTGGCTGCTGTGGGGGCGCCTGATCCATCCCGTCGATGTCCTGCTCGCGGCGGTGCTCTACACCGTCACGGGCCTCGGCGTCACGGTCGGCTTCCACCGTGGTCTGACCCACGGCAGCTACCGGGCCGTACGGCCGCTGCGCACCGCGCTCGCGGTGGCCGGGTCCATGAGCTTCCAGGGGGACGTGATCGGCTGGGTCGCCATCCATCGCCGCCATCACGCCTTCACCGACCGGCCAGGCGATCCTCACTCTCCGTATCGCTACGGCACGTCTGTCTGCGGCCAGTTGCGGGGACTGGTGGATGCCCACGTCGGCTGGTTGTTCCGCAACGACCCCACGTCCGCGACGCGTTATGCTCCCGATCTGCTGGCCGACCGTGACATCCGGGCCGTGTCCAGGGCCTTCCCGGCCCTGTGTGTGCTCACCCTCGCCCTGCCCTTCGCCGTGGGGTGGCTGATCGGCGGCAGTTGGGTGTCCGCCCTGACCGCCCTTCTGTGGGCGGGACTTGTCCGCATCGCCCTGCTCCACCACGTCACGTGGAGCGTGAACTCCCTCTGCCATGTGATCGGTCAGCGCCCGTTCCATACCCGTCGCCACGACCGCGCCACCAACCTGTGGCCCCTGGCCCTGCTCTCGTTCGGCGAGAGCTGGCACAACCTGCACCACGCCGACCCCACCTGCGCCCGGCACGGCGTCGACCGCGGCCAGCTCGACCCGTCCGCCGCCGTGATCCTCCTCTTCGAACGCCTCGGCTGGGCCAGGGACGTGCGCTGGCCCACCCCGGACCGTATCGCCGCCCGCCGCGCATGAACCCGAGCGACCGCATCCCCTTCAGGAGTTCCCATGACACATGCCCCACCGCCCCCACTCTCATCGCCGTCCGCCGCCGTCCGCCTGCGCCTGGTGTCCCAGCCGGCACAGGGCCACGTGGCCCAGCGCATCGACGGCGCCTGGTGGCCCCGCTCGCCCGATCTGGCGACCGAACTGCCCAGGCTGCTGGCCGGACTGCCGCACGCCTGGGGACAGGTCACCAGCGTCCTCGTGGACGAGGCCGTATGGTCCCCGTTCCCGAACCGGCTGCTCGTCGCCAACCAGGTCGTACGCCTGCGCCGGACGACCACCCAGCACTCCCCGTCCACCGTCTGCCTGCTGGCGCCCGGCCGCGGCCGGTGGGACCTGATGGTGGTGCCGCCCGCCGCCACGGGCGCGGAGGCCGGGCGGCTGATGGGAAGTATGGCCACCGCTTTGGATGTCAGTGTGGGGTGGAGAGTCGCAGTCCGTTGACGGCGGCCGTCGGACCACCCCCGGGTCCGCGGCACCCCGGGTGCGGGCCTGGGGGGTGTTTTGTCACCGGACCCGGCTGGGCGGGCTCCACGTGCCCGGTCCTGGGCCGCCCGCGCTGCCCGGACGGGAGTCCGCTCGGACCGTCGGAGGAGTAAGCTGGTGTTACCGAGGGTATTTCGTGCACCGGCTTCCATGCCGTTGTCGCTTTCGGCGATTTGACCACGCCGGGCCGGTTCCGATCGGCCAGGAGCAGGGTTCGCGTCATGACTGCGACCGATTACCCCACGCCGATCCTCGGAATGATGCGCTCCTCGAGGCCACTCCGGATCCCTTCCGCTCCCCTCGGTTCCTCGCCGACGGCCGTGCTCGATCCGCTGTCGGGGCGGATCACCAGGGGCCTGACGGACCAGCCGTACTGGTCGGCCTCCCCGGGTGCGACGTCCTTGGGCGGGCAGGTGCAGCCGACGCCCGTCTCGGCCCTCTGGCTGATGGCCGCCGGCAGAGACTGCCTGCGCACCTCGCAAGTGGGCCGGCTGATGATGGAGGCGGCGCGCCTGCGCACAGTATCGGAGGCCGACCCGGCGGGGCAGACGGCCTGGGGACTCCGAAGAAGACCACGAAGTCCGCGATCCGGCAGGGCGCCCGCAGATCCCGGCCGTATACGTTCCGCCGACGGCGCGGTGAGAGCGGTGGGAACCGTGGTGGCCCCCCCGGCCGCAGCCGGCCGAGGAAGGGCCGACGCACCCGTAGGTGAGGGAAAGGAGTCGCCATGAACACCGGCAGACTCCTTGTGGACACCAGCGGCGAGCCGGTGCTTCCCGGCACCCCGGTCCTGCGGAGGGCCGATCGGACCGACGCACTTCAGAGTTCTTCCGGCTGAGCCGGGCCGACACAACAGAGCCTCAAAAGCAGCCCGAGACCCCGGCCGCACCGCAGACGACAGGCCGGGGTCCTCCCGCGCCGTGTGCTCCCCGGACCGCTCGGGACCGGGACCGTCATCGACGTAAGGAAAGTGAGAACCATGGGTGTTCTGATCACCGTGCTGGCGGTGTGCGCCGTGGCGGGGCTGGTCCTGCTCGCCCTGAGCGTGCGCAACGTCCAGCAGTACGAGAAGGGCGTGGTGTTCCGCTTCGGACGGCTGCTGCCGGACATCCGCGGGCCGGGCCTGCGGGTCATCCGGCCGATCGGGGACCGGATGCGGAAGGTGTCCGTCCAGACCGAGGTCCTCGGCATCCCGCCGCAAGGATCCATCACCGCCGACAACGTGACGCTCACCGTCGACGCGGTCGTCTACTTCAAGGTCATCGACCCCGTCAAGGCCCTGGTGAACGTGCGCAACTATCCTGCCGCCGTCTCCCAGATCGCGCAGACGTCGCTCCGCTCGGTCATCGGAAGGGCCGACCTGGACACGCTGCTCTCCGACCGCGACCACATCAACGCGGAACTCAAGAAGGTGATGGACGCCCCCACCGAGGAGCCCTGGGGACTGCGCATCGAACGCGTCGAGATCAAGGACATAGCCCTTCCGGAGTCGATGATGCGCTCGATGTCGAAGCAGGCCGAGGCCGAGCGGGAACGCCGCGCGCGGGTCATCGCGGCCGACGGAGAGTTCCAGGCGTCCCAGCGGCTGACCGACGCCGCCGCGACGATGGCCGACACCCCCGGAGCACTCCAACTGCGGCTGCTGCAGACCGTGGTGGACGTCTCGGCCGAGAAGAACAGCACCCTCGTGATGCCGTTCCCCGTGGAGATGCTCCGCTTCTTCGACCACCAGAGCAGGGAAACCGACGGCGAGTCCGCCGGACGGCTCGTGCACCGGACCGCCAGGCGCCCCGCGCTGTCCACCAGTGCCGTGATCCCCGAGCCCGCCACCGCCACACCGGCCCTCACACCGTCGGTCTCCCTGCCCGGAGAGCGGGCCGGCAGCCGCGCGGAGGTGGCTCGGGAGCGGCGGGACAACTGGCCGACGTGCCGGGACGCCGAGGAATCCCTGAGCGGTTGACCGTTCCCGGCCGCCCGGGGTGACGTGATCGTCTCGGTGCAAGGTGGTGCAGCTGCTGGCCCCGGTGACAGCGTGTCACCGGGGTCGCAGCGGTCCCGGGTGGCTGAAGCGGCCGGCCCGCCGTTGGATGCGATGCCGGAGGGTGCGGTGGCGGACCGGTGGAAGCGCGGCCCGCGCGTCGGCCCGAGTGTAGAAGACATGCTTGGCGCCCTCGATCAGTACCAGGTAGACCACGACCATCAGGGCCAGAGCGAGGACGAGTCCGAGCGGCAGGGACCGGAAGCCGAGTGGTCCCGCGAGCGGGGACATCGGCAGCGCGACACCGACGGCGACGACACCCAGGGCGCTGACCAGCAGGGGGCGGCTGGGCCGGCTGCGGTAGAACGGCACCCGGCGCGTGCGGATGGCGAAGACGACCAGTGCCTGCGTGGCGAGGGATTCCACGAACCAACCGGAGCGGAACAGGTCGGCGCCGGCGTGAAAGACTTCGATCATGACCGCGAAGGTGAGGAAGTCGAAGAGGGAGCTGACGGGCCCGAAGAAGAGCATGAAGCGACGGATGAAGGCGATGTCCCAGTGCGAGGGCGCCCGCAGCTGCTCCGAGTCGACGTGGTCGGTGGGGATGGTCAACTGCCCTGCGTCGTAAAGGAGGTTGTTGAGCAGGATCTGCGAGGGCAGCATCGGCAGGAACGGCAGCACCAGGGAGGCTCCGGCCGCGCTGAACATGTTGCCGAAGTTGCTGGAGGTGCCCATCAGGACGTACTTGATGGTGTTGGCGAAGATCCGGCGGCCCTCGGTGACGCCGTCGGCGAGGACGCCGAGGTCCTTCTCCAGGAGGAGGACGTCGGCCGCGTCCTTGGCCACGTCGGTCGCGGTGTCCACGGACAGTCCCACGTCGGCGGCGTGCAGGGCCAGCGCGTCGTTCACGCCGTCGCCCAGGAACCCGATGTCCCGGCCTCGGCGCCGCAGCGCCCGTACGACTCGGGCCTTGTCCTGGGGCGAGACGCGGGCGAAGACGGTGGTGGTCTCGGCCGCACGGGTCAGCTCCTCGTCGTCCAGCTGACCGATGTCCTGGCCGGTGAGGGCGCGGCCGGGCGGCAGGCCGAGGTCGGCGCAGACCTTCTGGGCGACGAGCGCGTTGTCGCCGGTACAGATCTTGACGGTGATGCCGAGGTCGGCGAGGCGGCGCAGTGAGGCGGCGGCGCCGGTCTTGGGCGGATCGAGGAAGACCAGGAAGCCGGCCAGACGCAGCCGGTACTCGTCGGCGGCGGTGAGGGATGTCTGCCCGTCCGTGTCCCGGGTGGCCACGGCGACCACCCGGCTGCCCGCCGCGAAGTGCTCTTGGAGCACTGCCGCGGCCGCCTCCGGTACGTCACCGCAGCGGGCCAGGACCGCCTCGGGCGCGCCCTTGGCGACGAGCAGGCGGCTGCCGTCCGGACGCTCGACGAGGGCGGAGCCCAGCTGCCGATCGTGGTCGAAGGGCAGCAGCGCGAGCCGGTGGTGTCCGGCCGGGGGTGTGTCCGTGGCCTGCCACAGCGCGACGTCCAGCGCGTTCCCGCCCACCTGGTCGAGGTCGCCCTCGGTGGCCAGCAGGCCCAGCTTCAGCACCGTGTCGGAGGGTGTGCCGGCCGGGTCGAGGGCCGCCTCGAAACGGATGCGGCCCTCGGTGAGCGTGCCGGTCTTGTCGGTGACCAGGACGTCCATGTCGCCCAGGTCCTCGATGCACACCAGCCGTTTGACGAGGACCTTGCGCCGCGCCAGCTGTCGTGAGCCGGTGGCCAGGCTCGTGCTCACCACGGCGGGCAGCAGCTGCGGGGTGATGCCCACCGCGATGGCCAGCGAGAAGAGCAGAGCGTCGAGCAGCGGGCGGTGGAGCAGGAGGTTGATGACGAAGATCCCGGTGGTGAGGGCGGCGGCGACTTTGAGGAGCAGCATGGAGAAGCGGCGCAGCCCCGCCTGGAAGTCGGTCTCCGGCTGCCGTTCTCCCAGCCCCAGCGCGATCCGCCCGAACTCGGCACGGCCCCCGGTGGCTACGACCACTGCGGTGGCGCTGCCCCCGTGCACCACGGTCCCCATCAGCGCGCAGGAGGTCAGCTCGGCCAGTGCCGCCCCCGCGGCGACCGGCTCCGGGTCCTTGTCGGCGGGGGCGGACTCCCCGGTGAGGACGCTCTCGTCGCAGGCGAACGCGGTGCATTCCAGCAGGCGCAGGTCCGCGGGCACCACCTGCCCCAGGGTCAGACGTACGACATCGCCCGGCACCAGCTCGGTCACGTCGACCTCGCCGGCCGCGCCGTCCCGGACCACGACGGCCGTGTGCCGCACCCGCGAGTGCAGGGCCTGTGCCGCCTTCTCCGCCCGGTACTCGTTGAGGAATCCCAGTGTCACGCTCAGCACCAGAATCCCCCCGATGATGATCGCGCCGGTCCGCTCGCCGAAGAAGTACGAGACCCCGGCTGTCACCGCCAGCAGGATCAGCAGGGCGCTGCGCAGCTGCCGCCCGAGGACCGCCAGGACGCGGACGTGGTGCGTGCGTACGGCGTTCGGCCCGAAGGCCGCCAGCCGCTCGGCCGCCTCGCCCGTCTCGCCCCCCGACAGGCCGTCGGGGCTGCTCGCGAGCGCGGCCAGCACGGCCTTCGCGTCCTGGGCGGCGGCATCCCCCACCCGCAGCTCTGCCGTACGGGTGGTCACTGACTCCGTGGTCACTGACTCCAGGTCCATTCGGCGACCTCGGGCAGGTCCGCCCCATGGGCGCGGATCCAGTCGTGATGGCGGTAGCGGACGTCGGCCATCCGCTGCCGCAGCGCCGCCGCGCGGACCGCGAGACCGGGCACCCGGTCGATGACGTCCATGACCAGCCGGTACCGGTCGAGGTCGTTGCGTACGACCATGTCGAACGGGGTCGTGGTGGTGCCCTCCTCCTTGTAGCCGCGTACGTGCAGGTGCGGGTGGTTGGCGCGGCGGTAGGCGAGCCGGTGGATGAGCCACGGATAGCCGTGGTAGGCGAAGAGGACGGGTTTGTCGGGGGTGAACAGCGCGTCGTACTCGCTGTCGGGCATGCCGTGCGGGTGTTCCTCCGCGGGCAGCAGCCGGGCGATGTCGACGACGTTGACCACCCGTACCGCGAGCTCGGGCAGGTGGTGACGGAGCAGCGAGGCCGCGGCGAGTACTTCGAGGGTGGGTACGTCGCCCGCGCAGGCGAGCACCACGTCGGGCTCGCCGCGCTCGGACTCGGTGCCGGCCCAGGCCCAGATGCCGGCGCCGCGGGCGCAGTGCTCGCGGGCGGCGTCGAGGTCGAGCCAGTCGAAGCAGGGCTGCTTGCCCGCGACGACGACGTTGACGTAGTCGCGGCTGCGCAGCACGTGATCCGCCACGCACAGCAGGGTGTTGGCGTCCGGCGGATAGTAGACCCGCACGACCTCCGGCGACTTGTTCAGTAGGTGTTCTGTCCACGGAGGTTGTGGACAGTGATGCAGGTCTCGACTGGCCGATCTTGAAATGGGTGAGGGCCTTCTGGCCTGGTGTGGATTGC
>NZ_JBEYFC010000358.1:0-9715 GCF_040634175.1 Streptomyces sp. NPDC007162 | reverse complement strand
GTGGCCGGATGGAGCTGCTTCCGGAACGGGAGCCTCTTACGGAGGGGACTACCTGACGTCGACGTAGTCGCCGGTCGCCGTGGCGGCGCCGGTGGTGGCGTTGGTGGCGAACGAGTAGCGGTAGTACCCGTCGACGGTCGCCTTGGTGGTGGTCTTCAGGGCGCCGCCGGTGCCGGTGGTGACGGTCTTGAGGGTGGTGTAGGTGTTGCTGCCCTTCTTGCGGAACTGCAGCTGCACCTTCTGCGACGCGTAGCCGGTGTACTTGCCGGTGTTCCAGTCGGCGCGCGTCAGCTTGCCGGTGACGGTGATGGTCCTGCCCTTCTTCACCGGCTCCGGGGTGGCGTCGACGGTCAGCTTGGACGCCTTCTTGATCTTGCCGGTGCCGATGTTGTCGTCGAAGCTGGCGCTCGCGTTGAGGTCGTAGCCGCCGATGGCGAGCTTCCAGGTGCCGGCGACGCCGTTGTTCTTCAGGTCGGTGGCCGCATGGATGTTGAAGACGGCCTTGCAGCTGTACACGCCGGTCTGGGTGGTCGACTCGGTGCAGACCGGGTCGTCGTCGGTGCCCAGGGCGCCGGTGATGGTGTCCGTGCTGGAGGGGTCGGTGCCCTGCCAGAGGAAGGCCTCGGTGACCGCGACTCCGCTGGAGCTGGTGGCGGTGTAGGTCGCGGTGACGGACTTGTTGGTGGTGGTCCCGAGGACGATGTCCTTGCCGCCGTTGACGACGCCCTTCGAGAAGGTGATGGTCCCGATCCCGGTCTTCGGCCGGACGGTACGCGCGGAGTCCGCGGCGTGCCCGGCGGACACGGACTTCGCGGAGAAGGAGCTGAGCTGCGCCTTCGCGCTCGGGCCCGACGCCGCCTGGGCGGCCACCGGGACGACGAGCGCGGACAGTGCGACCGCACCGGACAGAGCGGTGGCCGCGACACGTATACGCATGTGAATCCCCCCTGGGATTGCGAGGGGCCCGGCGAGTCGCCCCCGGCCGGGCCCATTGGCGTATGCAGCCTACGAACCAAGTGGAGAACTATTGAAGATCTCCTGTGCAATAGGTGTGTAACAAGGCGCATGTGACGGGCACTCACCTGAGGTGCGGCCCGTCCGCGGCTCAGATGCCGGGCCAGGGCTCCTCGTCCCGGAACAGGGGACGGCCGTCGGGGAGGGCGGTGGGCACGGCCGCCCCGTACTCGCCCGGTACGGGCATCGGCTGCGCGCCGGCTTCGTACGCGGGCCGGGGCCACAGCCCCGCGGCCGCGTCCACGTTGTAGTCGTACGTGTCCCCGTACGGCTGCTGGTAGGCGTACCCGTCACCCTGGGGCGCCCCAACTCCCACGGCATCTGCCATGGGTGCCGCACCGCCGTGTTCCACGAACAGCGGCAGGCGCAGTTCACCGGTGTCCATGATCGCGTTGTTCTGGGAGCGGTGCAGCCGGGAGTAGGCACCGCCGCGGGCGAGGAGTTCGTCGTGGCGGCCGGTCTCGACGACGCGGCCGCCGTCGACGACGAGGATGCGGTCGGCGTCGGGGGCGAGGTTCAGGTCGTGGGTGATCATGATGGTCGTACGGCCGGTCATCAGGCGGCGCAGCGGCTTGACGACGCGGCGCGCGGCCATCGCGTCCAGGCCGGTGGTGGGTTCGTCGAGGACCAGGACGGGGGCGTCACGCAGGATGGCGCGGGCGATGGCCAGGCGCTGGAGCTGACCGCCGGAGAGCCGGGCCGAGTTGGGGTCGACCCTGGTGTCGTAGCCGTCGGGGAGCCGGACGATGAAGTCGTGCGCGTCGGCCGCCTTCGCCGCGTCCTCGATGGCCTGGTCACTGGCGCCGGGCCGGCCGCAGGCGATGTTGGCGCGGACGGTGTCGTGCAGGACGAGGGTCTCCTGGGGGAGGAGGGTGATGTACTCGCGCAGCCGGGCCAGCGGGAAGTCGCGGACGGGGACGCCGTCGAGGAGCACCTGCCCGCTGTCCGGGTCGTAGAAGCGGAGCAGCATCTTGGAGACGGTGGACTTGCCGGCGCCACTGGGGCCGGTGATGATCACGAGTTCGCCGGGGCTGACGGCGAAGGAGAGGCCCTCCAGGGCGGTCCTGTCGGCGCCGGGGTAGCGGAAGCCCACGTCGCGGACCTCGACGGCGCCGTCGGGCCGGCCGGAGTCGGTGCCGCGGCGCGGGTCGGTGACCGAGGGCCGCACGTCGAGGATCTCGATCAGCCGTTCCGCGCCCGCCGTGGCGGCGGTGACGGTGAGGCCGAGCTGGGCGAGGCCGCGCACGGGCGGGTAGAGGTAGCCGAGGAAGGCGGAGAAGGCGAGGAGCTGGCCGAGGGTCATGCGGCCGGTGGAGATCTCCCAGGCGCCGATGCCGATCACGGCGAGGACGCAGACGGTCTCGATGACCGCGACGAGCTGTTCGTAGGCCTCGTTGAGACGGGTGGAGCGGACGGAGGCGCGGAACCAGGCGTTCGCCTCCTCGTTCAGGCGGCGGCGTTCGGCGTCCCGGCGGTCGTACGCCTGGGTGAGCACGATGTTGCCGAGGGACTCCTCGACGACGGACGTGATGGCGCCGTCGGCGGCCCGGCCCTCCCTGGACACGTCCTTGATGGAGCCGGAGAAGCGGCGCGCGGCCAGCCAGAACAGCGGGGCGAGGACGAAGGTGGCGGCGGCCAGGTCCCAGCGCAGCCAGAACGCGGCGGCGGCGTAGAAGACGGCGCTGAACAGGGCGGACGCGGCACCCACGAGCCCGGACACGACCAGGGTCTCGATGGTGTCGACGTCGCTGGTCAGCCGGGACAGCAGGTCGCCCTGGCGGTGGCGCTGGAAGAAGTGCGGGGGCAGCTGCTGGACGTGGTCGAAGACGTGTTCGCGCAGCCGCAGCACGAAGCGTTCGGTGGTCCAGGCGGCGAGGGAGTTGCCGGCGTAGGCGACGATCGCGCCGACGACGGCGACGCCCAGCCATTGGGCCGCCGGGCTCCAGAAGGCACTGAGCGAGCCCTTCTGCAGGGCGTGGTCGGTGAGGTCGCCGAAGAGGAGGATGGCCTCGGTCTCGGCGAGGGCGGCGATCACCGTGCACACCCAGACGATCACCAGCCAGCGGCGCAGGCCCCTGGTGAGCGGCCAGAAGCGGCGGAACGCGGTGCGGGCCGGGATGGTGGGCGTGTGCCCGTCGTCATCCTCGTACTCGTCGTCCTCCTCCTCGTATTCCGAGCCGTCGACTTCGTACTCGTATTCCGTGCCCTCACTCTCCTTCACGCGCATTGCACACTACCTCCGCTCTCCGGCGCCGGAATTACTGGAATTCAGGAAGCGAAAAGGACCGACGGCGCACCGTCGGTCCTTTTCAAATTTGCGTCAGTTGTCCTGACCCGGACCCTGGATGGGCTTCGGAGCCGGCTTCGGAGCCTTCTTCTTGGGCTTCGGCGGCGGGGGCGGGGGCAGCTGCTTCTTGGGCTTGGGGGGCAGCGGGGCGAGCTTCTTGAGGCTCATTCCGACTCCTTGAGAGTTCGAAGTGCAAGTGGTGCGGATGGTGCGAGAATTCTCTGGGGGCAACGTACGGGGATTTTGGATCGTCATCCTCGGCAATCCCCGCCGCCCGACATCGACGAACTTACACGGCCCGGATCCCAAGCAACGGCAAAGTCGGCTCGCCAACGGCAAACAGGCGCTGTGAATACCTGGGTAACAGCTGTATAACGGCCCCGAACCTGAGAGTTCTCTTGAGAAGCTGAGAGTCAGCTTATGAAGCAGTCCTCGGGGTCCAGGTCGTCAGTACCTCCGTGTCCGTCGCGCGGGCGTGGAGGAAGTAGTCCGCCCACTGACCGATCTCCGGGTAGGCGCACTCCCGCACCAGGCGGGTCACCGCCGCCGCCGTGTCGTACGGCGTGACGCGCAGGTCGGTGCCGGGGCCGAGGAGGCACCAGTGGGCGCCGGGGCGGCCGTAGGGCATGCCCACGCTGCCCGGGTTGACGACCAGACGGCCGTGGGCGAGACGGACGTAGGGCATGTGGGTGTGACCGCAGACGACGGCTTCGATGTCCGGGTCGAGGGTGGCGAAGACCTCCGCCCAGCGGTCCAGGGGCGAGTCGACCAGGACGATCTCCTCGTCGTCGCGGGGAGTCGCGTGGCAGAACAGGACTCGGCCGAGGCCCCGGATGCCCAGGGTCACCGTCCCTGGCAGGGCGGCCAGGAAGTCGACATGGGCCTCGGTCAGCGCGTTCGCCGCGAACACGCCTATGGGGTCCGGGATCTCCGTACGCTCGCCCCTGCGGTACTCCACCAGTTCCCGGTCCGCGTTCCCCGACAGCCACAGCACCCTGTCACCCAGCTCGCGCAAGGTGTCGATCACCGCGGCGGGTTGCGGGCCCGCCGTGATGTCGCCGGTGAGGACGATGCGGTCGGCCCCCGCCACGTCCGGCTCCGCCAGGACCGCCTCCAGCGCCGGTAACACCCCGTGGATGTCGGAGAGGACCGCGACCCGGTCCAGCTCAGTCTTCTTCGTCAATTCCGTCTCCCTCCAGGCCCTCCGCCAGCACCTCCGCCAGGTGGCGGCCCCGTACCCCCGCCAGCTGTTCCAGCTGGGTGCGGCAGGAGTAACCGTCCGCCAGGATCAGCGTGTCCGGGGCCGCGTCCCGTACCGCCGGCAGCAGTTGTTCCTCCGCGCATGCTCTCGACACCTCGAAGTGCCCCTTCTCGAAGCCGAAGTTCCCTGCCAGGCCGCAGCAGCCGCCGGCCAGGTCGCCGGTGAGGGCGGCGGCCTCGCGCAGGCGGCGGTCGGGGGCGTCGCCCAGGACCGCGTGCTGGTGGCAGTGGGTCTGGCCGGCGACCGGGCGGTGCAGGCGGGGCGGGGTCCAGTCGGGCGCCAGGCGTTCCAGGGCCTCCGCGAAGGTGAGCACCCTCGCGGCGAGGCGGGCGGCCCGCGGGTCGTCGGGCAGCAGCTCCGGGAGGTCGCCGCGGAGAGCGGCGGCGCAGCTGGGCTCCAGGACGACGAACGGCGGCGACGGGGACTCGTCCGCCGCTTCGGGTGACGGCTCCGGCAGGAGCAGAAGCGGCTCCAGGAGGTCCAGCGTCCGGTTCAGTACCTTGCGGGCCCGGTCCAGTTGGCCCGTGGAGATGTAGGTGAGGCCGCAGCAGGGGCGGGTTCGGCGGGCGGGCCAGGAGAAGGGGACGGCGGCCCGTGGCTCGCCGTTGTCCGGCCTTCGTGCGTTCGGTCGGCGCGCCGGCAGTTCCAGGACCTCTGTGCCTGCCGCTTCCAGCACCCGTACGGCGGCGCGGCCCACGGACGGTGACAGGTGCTCGGTGAAGGTGTCCGGCCACAGGAAGACCGTGCGGGTGGGCAGCTCCGGTCGGAGTCCCGCTCGCGCCCGCGCCGCCCGGTGCCGCAGCCGCTTCCGCTGCCGGCGCCGCTCCCAGCGGCTGAACGGCTCCCTCGCGAGGCGCGGGACCGCCCGCTCCGGTGCGATGCCGCCCAGGCGTTTGGCCGCCGCCGCGAGCGGGCGCACCGAGGCGAGCGCGTTGACGACCGCCGCCGTGCGGGTGCCGGCCACCAGACGCAGCCACTCCGGCAGCCTGCCCATGCTGTGGTGGGCGGCCGGCCGGCGCCGCCCTTCGTAGTGGTGGTGCAGGAACTCCGCCTTGTAGGTCGCCATGTCCACCCCGACCGGGCAGTCCGAGCGGCAGCCCTTGCAGGACAGGCACAGGTCGAGGGCGTCCCTGACCTCCGTGGAGCGCCAGCCGTCCGTCACCAGGTCGCCCGCCAGCATCTCGTGCAGCAGCCGGGCCCGGCCGCGCGTCGAGTGCTCCTCCTCGCCCGTCGCCCGGAAGGACGGGCACATGACGGCGGGGCCGGACACCGTCGTCGTACGGCACTTCGCCACGCCCACGCAGCGGCGGACCGCCGCCGTGAAGTCACCGCCGTCGGACGGGTAGCCGAAGGTCACGGCCACCGGTTCGCGGGGGAGGACGGAGAAGCGGAGATTCGTGTCCAGGGGGGCGGGGCGGACCAGCATGCCGGGGTTGAGGAGGTCGTCCGGGTCCCAGACGTCCTTGGCCCGCTCGAACAGCGCCACCGTCTCCTGCCCGTACATCCTGGGGAGCAGTTCGGCCCGCGCCTGGCCGTCCCCGTGCTCCCCGGAGAGCGAGCCGCCGTGCGCCACCACCACCTCGGCCAGTTCCTCCGAGAAGCGGCGGAAGCGGGCCACCCCCGCCTCGCCGAGCAGGTCGAAGTCGATGCGGACGTGGATACAGCCGTCCCCGAAGTGGCCGTACGGGGTGCCGCGCAGGCCGTGAGCCGACAGCAGGCTCCTGAAGTCGCGCAGGTAGGCGCCCAGGCGGGCCGGCGGCACCGCGCAGTCCTCCCAGCCGGGCCAGGCCTCGGTGCCGTCCGGCATCCGGGTCGCCGTACCGGAGGCGTCCTCCCGGATGCGCCACAGTGCGCGCTGCCCGGCCGGGTCGGTGACGAGACGTGCGTCGAGGACGTCCGCCGCCCGGACGATCGTCTCCGCCCGCGCGCGGGCCTCGGCGGCCGTCTCGCCGCCCGTCTCCACGAACAGCCAGGCGCCGCCCCGCGGGAGCCCGGCCGGGGACGGCACCAGGTCGGCGGCCATGCCCTCCACGGTCAGCGGTGAGAAGGCGAGCAGTCCGGCCGCGGCCTGCGCCGCCGCACTCTCGTCGGCGTACCCGAGGACGGCCAGCGCACGCACCCGCGGCGACGCGACGAGACGCACGGTCGCCTCGGTGAGGATGCCCAGCGTGCCCTCGCTGCCGCAGAAGGACCGGGCCACGTCGGCGCCCTTCTCGGGCAGCAGGGCGTCCAGCGCGTACCCGGAGATCCGGCGGGGCAGGTCGGGGAAGCCGGTGCGCAGCCGGGCCAGGTCGCCGGCCACCAGGTCCCGCAGCCCGTCCGGTGCCCCGGCCCAGTCCCGCCCCAGCCGCAGCCGCCGGCCGCGCGCGGTGATCACGTCCAGTTCATGGACGCTGTCCGCGGTGGTGCCCCAGGCCACGCTGTGCGAGCCGCAGGAGTTGTTGCCGATCATGCCGCCGAGGGTGCAGCGGCTGTGCGTGGAGGGGTCGGGGCCGAAGCGCAGGCCGTGCGGGGCGGCGGCCTCCTGGAGGCGGTCCAGGACGAGCCCCGGCTGGACGACGGCCGTACGGGTGGCCGGGTCCAGGTCGACCAGGCGGTTCATGTGCCGGGTGAAGTCCAGCACCACGCCGGTGCCCGTGGCCTGCCCCGCGATCGACGTGCCCCCACCGCGCGCGACCACCGGCACCCCGTGGCCGCGGCACACCTCCAGGACGGCGGTCACGTCGTCCGCGTCCCGGGGGGCCACCACCCCCGCCGGGACCCGCCGGTAGTTGGACGCGTCCATGGTGACCAGCGCCCGGGACGTGACGTCGAAGCCGACCTCGCCCCGGACGGCCCCCCGCAGTTCCGCCTCGAATCCCGCCAGTTCCGTCATGCGTCCAGGATGCATCCGATCACACACAGTCACCGAATCTTTTCCACAACCGCGCCCGTATCGTCGTACAACCTCACAAGTCCAGGGCGTGGTGATCTCGTCTCATCGGACGGACACGGTTCCGTCCCGTTTCACCCACCGGATACCCTCCGAGTCGTGGCTGACATCCAGATTCCTGCTGACATCAAGCCCGCGGACGGTCGGTTCGGCGCGGGTCCCTCCAAAGTGCGGGTCGAGGCGCTGGACGCGCTGGCCGCCACCGGTACCTCCCTCCTCGGCACCTCCCACCGCCAGGCCCCGGTCAAGAACCTGGTCGGGCAGGTCCGGGAGGGCATCAGCGCCCTCTTCTCCCTCCCGGACGGCTACGAGGTCGTCCTCGGCAACGGCGGCTCCACCGCCTTCTGGGACGTCGCCACCCACGGACTGATCGACAACAAGTCCCAGCACCTCAATTTCGGCGAGTTCTCGTCCAAGTTCGCCAAGGCGGCCAAGCTCGCCCCCTGGCTGGCCGAGCCCACCGTGATCGCCTCCGACCCGGGCACCCACCCGGAGCCGCAGGCCGAGGCGGGCGTCGACGTCTACGCCTTCACCCACAACGAGACCTCGACCGGTGTCGCCATGCCGATCCAGCGGGTCGCGGGCGCCGACGAGGGCGCGCTCGTCCTCGTGGACGCCACCTCCGGCGCGGGCGGCCTCCCGGTCGACGTCAGCGAGACCGACGTCTACTACTTCGCCCCGCAGAAGTCCTTCGCCTCCGACGGCGGCCTGTGGATCGGCGTCTTCTCCCCGGCCGCGATCGAGCGCGCCGAGCGCGTCCACGCCTCCGGCCGGCACGTCCCGGAATTCTTCAGCCTCCCCACGGCGATCGACAACTCCCGCAAGAACCAGACGTACAACACCCCGGCCCTCGCCACCCTCTTCCTGCTGAACCAGCAGCTGGAGTGGCTCAACGGCCAGGGCGGCCTCGCCTTCTCCACGGCCCGGACGAAGGACTCCTCGACCCGCCTCTACACCTGGGCGGAGGAGTCGAAGTACGCCACGCCGTTCGTCTCCGACCCGGCCAAGCGCTCCCAGGTCATCGGCACGATCGACTTCGCCGACGAGATCGACGCGGCCGCCGTCGCCAAGGCGCTGCGCGCCAACGGCATCGTCGACACCGAGCCCTACCGCAAGCTCGGCCGCAACCAGCTGCGCGTCGCGATGTTCCCGGCGATCGACCCGGCGGACGTCGAGGCGCTCACCACGTGCATCGACTACGTGATCGAGAAGCTCTAGCAGGGCAGCGCCAACTCCCGTAACAAGCTGCTGGTTTACCCGGAAGGCATGATCAAGGCAAAGCCTTCCGGGGACCGTTGAGTCCCCTTCGTCGCACACCGGACACTATGTGACCCCTGCGCCCCAGCCGGGCCGTGCGACGAAGGAGACCCACGCGTACATGAACAGACCGATACCGGGCACCGTCGAGGTGGCGGTGCGCCACATCCTCAGCGACAAGGTGACGGGCTTCCTCGTCCGCACCCGCACCATGATCTGGAAGGACAACGTCTTCCGGGTCCGCCGCCCGCAGGCCGGCAAGCAGACCGTCGAGCTCACCTGCCCCGTCTGTGACGCGTCCCTGCTGGCCGAGGTCCGCACCGAGGCGCGCGCCCGCCGGACCAGGATCGTCCTGCGCACCCTGGCGGCCCTCTGCGCGATCGTCTTCTTCGCGGCCCTCGGCTACGTCGTCCACGAGGGCGGCAAGACCCTGCCCGAGGGGCAGTCGCTGCCGACCCTGTTCCCGGTCAGCGTCGTCGCGGCCTTCGTCACGTTCGCCGTCACTCCCGCGCTCTTCATCAACAGCCGTGTCTACAACGGCGTCAGCCTGCTGGACGCCCCCAAACCGCGCCGCAGGCACGCGGTCAGGCCGGTGAAGGGCTGAGCGCCGGGCAGACCGGGGGGCACCGGCGGATCACCGCGGGCGCCCCCCCGTGGAGTCACTCCGCGATGAGCTTCTGGTACGCCTTGGCGTCCAGCAGCCCGTTGGAGGCCCCACCCTTGGTCCTGATCTTGAACAGCCACATGTCGTACGGCTCGGCGTTGACCATCTCGGGGTCGTCGACGACGTCGGCGTTGACCTCGACGATCTCCCCGTCGAGCGGGCTGAACAGGTCGGAGGCCGCCTTCACGGACTCCACCACGCCGACGGGCTGCCCGGCCTCGGCCTTCCTGCCGACCTCGGGCAGCTCGAAGAAGACGATGTCACCGAGCGTCTTCTGGGCGTGGTCGGTGATACCGACGG
>NZ_JBEYFC010000357.1:0-9742 GCF_040634175.1 Streptomyces sp. NPDC007162 | reverse complement strand
AGATATGTGTCAGCCGGGCAGCAGAACCGCTCGACCTCGCACCCTGCCCTGGCGCAGCCTGCCGAATGCCTCGGGTGCCGCCCACAGGGGGAAGAGCAGGCGGTGGACGCCCGCCGTCGGTTCGAGAGCGGCCTCGCACACAGTGGTCTGGCGGATACGCCGCCACACGCTGTCCGGCCGGAGCTGGCGGTCCTTATCCCAGATCACGGTTGGGATTCCGAGCCGAACCGTGTACCAGGTGACTAGCTCTGTCTGGCGGTGCAGGTCGCAGGTGTGCCCCTCGGTGCCGCACGGGGTGGTGTTGCGCCCGTCGATCGCCCAGCGCCACTCCAGGAACAGGACGTCGATGTCCGGGGTGCCGCTGTGGAAGGCGTAGGCGTTGCCGAGGTCGTCGCCGGCCTCGATCAGGTCGCGGTTGGCCTGCAGGAAGACGATCTCGTGGCCGCGGCCGAGGAGGGCGTCGATCAGGGGGCGTCGGTGGCTGCGGCCCCCGTCCGGGGTGTCGGTGATCCCGTTGCCGAGGAAACCCCAGAAGCTGTATCCGATCCTCACTTTGTGATCCACCGACCTTCCAGCAGCAGGGCGTCCAGTCCGGAGTTGGCCAGGCAGTGCAGGGCCATTTCCGGCGTCCCGCAGATCGGCTTGCCCTTGACGTTGAGGGAGGTGTTGATCAGCACCGGCACCCCGGTGCGGCGGGCGAAGGCGCTCAACACTTCGTGTATGAACGCATTCTGCGACCGGATGACGGTCTGGAGGCGGGAGGTGCCGTTGGCGTGCACGATGGCTGGCACGCGCTCGCGCGCCTCGTCGGTTACGTCGGACGCCATCGACATGTACGGCGCCTCCTGGCCGAGGGTGAAGAACTCCGCGGCGCGCTCGGCCAGGACCATGGGGGCGAAGGGGCGGAACGGCTCCCGGAACTTCACGGTGGCGTTAAGCCGCTCGACGACCCCAGGCTCCAACGGAGAGGCGAGGATCGAGCGATTCCCAAGGGCGCGGGGGCCGGCCTCGACTCGTCCCTGGAACAGTCCGACGATCATGCCGTGGGCAAGCTGGTCGGCGAGGAACTCGGCGGACTCTTCGCCCAGCATCTTCTGCTGGAGCCCGGGCCACGGCGTGAGGTCAAGGGCCTGGTGCTGGTACGACGGGCCGAGATAGCAGGCCCGGGCGACGCCGGACACAGGCCGCCGGCTGCGGCTGCCGGTGTGCACGGCGATGGCGGCCCCGATCGCGGTGCCGGCGTCGCCCGGGGCGGGCGGGACGAAGACCTCGTCGAACAGTCCGACCTCGATGATCCGCCCGATGCTCACGCAGTTCGTGGCGACTCCACCACCGACACACAGGCGGCGCGCTCTGGTGATCGTCCGCGCCCGGCGGGCCAGATGCAGCATCACCTGCTCGGTGCGCTCCTGGAGTGCGGCGGCCAGATCCCGGTGGATGTCTTGGACCGGCTCGCTCGGGTGGCGCTCGGGGCACGTCTCGGCGATGAAGCGGCGAGAGGTCCGCGGGTAGCCCGAGGTCAGCACGCGCGGCGGGAAGTAGGCGGGGTCGACCGAGAAGCCCGTGGGTGTGGTGCGCACGGCCCGGGCGAAAAGGTGCCGGAACCGCTCCGGATCGCCGAGGGCGGCGAGTGCCATCACGGTGCCCTCCTCGTCACCACGGCGCCACCCGAGGTGCTCGGTGACCGCGCCGTACACGTAGCCCAGAGAGGCAGGGTCGTTGATCGCCTCCAGGGTGCGGGTGGAAGGGTGGAGCGCGTCGTGTCCACGGGCGATGGTGGTGGTCTGCCGCTCGCCGAGGCTGTCCACGATGAGCACGGCGGACTCGTTCCACCCCGAGGCGGCGAAGGCCGTCAGCTGGTGGGCCCGGTGGTGCAAGACAGGGAAGACGCCGGCGGAGGGGAACCGCCGGCCGAGGGCGCGGGTGCGCAGATGGGTGCGCACCGCCACCTTGGCGAAGCCGTGAGCCCTCGGCAGCGCCCGGTCGCGCGTCGTCGGCGAGAGAGACAGGCGCAGGGCTGCCGGGGACTCGGCGAGGTAGTGGGCGGGCTGGAAGTTGTAGGCGACGGCGTCGACGTCGGCCGCGGTGAGCCGGGCCTCGCCGAGTAGCCACTCGACTGCGTGGCCGGGGTAGTCCTTGGTGTGTTTGTGCTGGGAGAGGCGCTCCTCCTCCACGAAGCCGATCAGCTCTCCATCTACCAGGAGGGCAGCGGAGGAGTCGTGCGTGAAGGAGCACAGCCCGAGGATGACCGAGGGAGCGCGGTCCATGGTGGCCATCACCGTGTCCCCGCCGTCTCGCGCGCGGTCGAGGCGCTGGCATGGCGGTTCAGCTCGCCGTACCAGGCGATGAGTGCCTCGCCCAGCGGCCCGTCGATCTTGTCGGCGACCCGCCACGCCTGCTCACGCGCGCCGTCCTTCCACAGGCGGTAGCTGCGCAGTGTCTCGGCCATCGTGTCCCAGCCCGGGTGGCCGGTCACGTCCCGGGCCTCGACCTGGTCGAGCAGATCGTCGAAGCCCCGCCACGGTGTGGTGAGGTCCGGCATGACCGGGCTCGCGGTCACCGCGGTCAGCTCTTCCGCCTGGTCGAGATGGTTCTCGTAGATGTGCAGTGATCCCACGTGGTGGTGGAACTCGCCCAGCTCGGCGCCGAGCCAGCCCGCGACCAGCTCATGCAGCACGGTGTAGAAGAACAGGTCGTAGGGCATGCCGATCCACACATCCTGACCACGCATCGTCGTCGACATGTGCAGGCGGCCGGTGCGCAGGTGGAAGCCGAAGCCCAGCGTGCAGGGCACGTCCTTGTGCCCGGCGGCGTCCTGGGCTGGGTCGTAGAGCTGGATCAGGGCCCGGCGGGAGTCGGGGTCCTCTTTGAGGATCTCGACGACGCGGCTCAGCTGATCCACTTTCCCGGCCCACTTCCGCATCCGCGGCCCGTACGCACCCCGCAGGACACCGTCGTCGGCGTACTGCCGCAGGCGTGCGTTGTAATCGAAGATCCACGGGGTGTCCGAGCCGGAGAGGTGCCACACGGTCTCCGCCACGGCGAATGCCGGGTTGATGACGCGTGCCGGCGGCGCGTACAGCAGGCGAGCCCGCGGCTGGGTCAGCCGCATGTGGACGTCGAGCACCTCACGGGTCGCCATGCCGCGAGGGCTGACCCCCTCGCCGCTCTTGGCCAGGGCGACAGCGCCGACGAAGAGTTCGGCGACGCTGTCGCCGGTCAGGTGTGTCATCGGACAGGTACTCCTTCGCCCTGCGGCCGTCCGGACTCGGCAGCACGGGCATCGTGGTTGATGTGGTGGGAGTGCATGACATGGCCGCCCGAGCGGCGGGTGATGAGGCATGCGACTTGGGCTGCGCTGTCACCGCGCCACCGGCACACCGCGTCCGTCGCCGCCCGGTCGGCAAACGGGCGCTGACCGCGCAGTGCGACGAGAGCGTCGGCGATGTCATCGGCGGTGCTGCACCGCGCGGCAAGGCCGTGGTCGGAGAGTCCGAGCGTGCGCTCGCCGGGCGAACCCAGTTCGAGAACCGGAACGCCCACCAGCGCGGCCTCGATTCCGCACGTCGAATAGGCGCTCGCCAGGGCGTCGGCACCGGCGAGGCAGCCACGAGCGCCGACCCGGGGATCGGCCACGGCCACGAGGGGCCGACCGTCCCGTTCGAGCAGGGGGGCGAAGACCTCGACGCTCTGCGCCGGGTGCGGCGCGATGACGAGGCCCCAGTCGCCGCCGGCCTGCCACAGACCATCCAGCAGCAGGTCGGCCTGGGCCTTGAGCCGGTCAGGACCGAAGGGCTGGCAGGCCCACACAGCGATACGGGTAGGACTGCGCCGCCGACCGGGGGCCAGCAGATTTTCCAGGTAGCGCCTCTGGGTCTCGCGGCCGAGGCCAGCGAGTGCATCGAAGCGGGGCTGGCCCAGGACATGGACTTCGGCGTCAGGGTGGCGCACCCACGCCTTTGCGAGGGGGAGATCCCGCTCGCCCATGACCACTATGTGGCGGCTGTGCAGCGCGGGCCATACGACCGACTCCGCCGTCCAGGCCCCGTGCTGGACGTGCACCGTGTTCACCCCATGGCGCTCTGCCACATGTACGGCCAGCGCACCCAGTGGGCTCGTGTCATTGCTGACCAGGACGGTATGCGGCCGGAGGGCGGCGAGGACGCCGTCCAACCATGTCTCCGCCCGCACGACCGATCGCCACGATGGCTGGGTGCACCCGCCGCTTGTCTCCAGCAGAACGGACACGAGGCGGACCAGTCGGGCCAGTTGAACGTCGTGCTCGCCGACTCGAACGACGCGGCCATCGTCCTGCGGCCTCAGCCCATCCACGGCGCCGGAAAGGTCGAAGAGACCGGTCGGTGGCGAGCACAGGTTCACCCCCGCGACGCCAGAAGCCGGGCACCGCTCCGCCGGGTCGGTCCCCAAGTCCACCACGACGCTGGGGCGCCCGCTCCTGGCCAGCTCGTCCAGCACCGGCAGCAGAGTGGCCGCGTGACGGGACGACCACGACAACGCCACCACCTCGCTCACTGGAAGCTCCGAGGGAGCCGAGCTCGGCACCGATGCGGCCGCCGGGCCAGGAGGGAGATTGCGTAACTGCGCGGAGCGGAGGGGGTTGTGAGGGGCTGCGGCTCCGAGCAGGTAGGCGATGCCCGACCAGGTGACCGTGTACGCCCGGTACTCGCGCGAGCTGCTCGACCGCAGCCCGACGAGTCCTTCGTACGGCGCGAGTCTCAGCGGACCTGGGGTCTTGGCGAACGGCTCCCACGCGCTGAGCGCCGCCAGCTTACGTACGACCTGTGCCACCAGGCGCCGCGCCGGCACGTGCTGGATGTACAGCCACCCCGCGCCACCCGGCGTCCTCGCAAGATCAGCGCCATACGCTTCGAGGGTCTTCATCACATGGTCGACCCGTGCTTCAGCATCGCGCCGGTCGAAAGGCAGGGCCTCCAGCTCGGACGTGGTGATCCGGTCGGACTTCATGGTCGCGAGCGCGCCCTCGCCGACCAGCGCCCACACGGGCTTGCCATCGGAGTCGGCGCGGACGACGCCCAAGGCGCTGCGCTTGGTCGGCCTCACACCAGGCTCCCTTCGAGGATCGGCCCGGTGTCCATGAGCCGCAGCAGGTCCTTCGGCGATTCGGCGACGACGGGGGCCGGGGGGCTCGGGGTGCCGTAGCCCCAGCCCGCGTGCACATACGAGACGCTGGCGCGGCGGGCTGCCTCCTGGTCGACCTCCATGTCTCCGACGTACAGGGCATCGGCCGGGTCGGCGCCCAGGTCGATCAGGGCGAGCAGGATCGGGTCTGGCGCGGGTTGCCCCTGCCCTACCCCGTTCGGTGTGCGCACCGTGGCGAACGGGACGGCGAGCTGAGCCAGGAGAGGGGTGGCTCGCGCCAACGGCTTGGACGTGACAATCCCCAGCCGCCAGTCGGCAGCGGCGAAGGCATGCAGGACCTCCGCGACGCCGTCGAACTGTCGGGAGAGGTGACAGGCGGCCGTCGACGCCTTGGAGTAGGTCCGGTGGATCGGCTCGGCGTCAGCGAGCCCGAGCTGCTGCATGATGTCGGCGAAGGGTCGGCCCAGGTGGCGTTCGTACTCCCCGAACGGCACGTCGAGGCCGTGGTCCTCACGGACCTGGCGCCACGCGCGCTCCATGACCGGGCGGGTGTCGACGAGCACGCCGTCCAGGTCGAGGAGGAGCACGGGCGACGTCTCCGAGTGGGATGTGGACGTAAGCCGAGAAGGCATGAAAGTGCTCCCAAGGAGGGGGTGGGATGGAGGTGGAATCCTCGGCGCATGACGATTGCGTCGTTCCCGCTGACCGTCAGGCCCTGTCCGAAGCGATGTGGAAGGCGCACCACGTCGTCTTGCCGTCCTCGCTGACGCCCCAGTTCTGCGCGAGGGCGGACACCAGGAGCAGACCGCGGCCCGAGGTGTCGTCGTCGCTGGCCGCCCTGAGTGTTGCAGGAGCGCTGTTGTCGTCAGTGACCTCGATGCGCAGCTGCTCATTTGTGTTGAAGGCGCGCAGCCGCACATCTCCCG
This sequence comes from Streptomyces sp. NPDC007162, assembly GCF_040634175.1. Lineage (NCBI taxonomy): Bacteria > Bacillati > Actinomycetota > Actinomycetes > Kitasatosporales > Streptomycetaceae > Streptomyces > Streptomyces sp. NPDC007162. The sequence continues at coordinate 3,695 of NZ_JBEYFC010000357.1, read as the reverse complement.
TTCCGTGCTGGACGGCGTTTGTGACCAGCTCAGAAACGGCAAGCACGACGTCGTCGAGCAGATCCTGGGGAACCTCCCACATCATCAAGAGCGCCGTGATATCTCGGCGGGCTCGGTGAGCACATACTTGCTGCGGGGCGAGGGCCGTCTCGAAGACATGGGGATTCCTAGGCGATGGCTCCACCGGCGATCGTGTTGGGGCTGTGAGAGCAGTCATCCGGTTGTCCTGTGAGTCGCAGTGCGCCGGAGCAGGTGGGGCTTCCACGTCAGCAGGTGGCATCGAGGGTTGTCGGAAGACGGGCACCGAGCGAGTCCGGAGCGAAGCCCGTCGGCGTGGGAACAGAGGGCTCGCCCAAGGCGCGCAAGCACAGGCGGTGACCCGTGAACCGGCTACGGGCATGGAGCCAACGGTGGTTGTCCAGCAGGTAACCCTGGCCCGGTCCGAGGCGGAGGCGACGTTGGCTGTTCGCGATGGCTCGGCGCAATGCGGGTAGATGCGGATGGACGATCGGGCTCCATCGTGCAAGGCCGTCTTGGCGCAACCGGACCAAGATGCGGCCGTCACCACGGACCGTGAACACCTGGCTGGGATGTCCTGTGCCGGCGCCGAAATACGCGGTTCTCGCCTTGGCGAGCATGACCGCCGCTTCCCGCGCCTCAGCGATCAGGCTCGCCAGAACGTCACGCCCGTCGGCAAGCAGGACATCGCCGCCTTCAGCAGCGGGCCTCATGCAGACGAAGAGCATCATGCGCGGCGGGTTGGGCACTCCAGCACGCTCGGTGTGTGCCTCCAGGTCGCCGCGTCCGAGGCCGGCAAGACCGGCGCGGTGAGCGTGCCTGCCCGTGTCCTGGATGGTCGTAAGTCCGTCGGGGTCACTGTGAGGATGCGGCGTGATGTGCATCAGCTGGTTGGCGAAGTCGAATACCGAGCTGCGGCCCATGAGGCCCGCGACGGTCACCAGTCCGGTCTCATGCAAGCGGGCGACGCACGCGTCAACGGCGTGTCGTGCCCGAATGTCGATGTGTTCGGACTCAATGAACGTCGCCGGGCCAGTGGTTGCAGTGTGCATCGCGGTGCTCCTTCGCAGTAGGTCGGTACGGTCAGCGTGAGAACCGCCGGTGAGCCGGGTAAAGCGACAGATTGTCGACTCGGTCAAATCGCCCGGGTTGGCGTTGAGTTGCCCTCCGCGTGCTACGTTCCGGAGACCGTGAGCGCACTGCCCAGGACGAGGACCGCAATGACGTACACAACGCCCCGTTGGCCCGTTTCCGTGAAAGGCGTCGCTCTCGACGCTGACGACCGGGTGCTGCTGCTGAAGAACGAACGGGACGAGTGGGAGCTCCCCGGCGGACGTCTGGAGTCGGGGACAGCGGACGGCGCCGTTCCGGCCGATGACAGCCCCGAAGCGGCCTTGGAGCGGGAGATCCAGGAGGAGACCGGTTGGGAGGTGAAAGCGGGACCGCTGATTGACGGCGGCGTCTGGATCTACGAGCCGATTCCCGGTCGCAAGGTCCTGATCGTCTCCTACGGGTGCACGGTGCTTACCCCTGACCGAGCACCCGTAGTCAGCCATGAACACAAGCACCTTGGCCGGTTCGCCGCTGACCAAGTGGCCGCTCTGAACATGCCGGAAGGCTACAAACAAGCAGTGACCGCCTGGTACGGCCGAAAGGCGGCATGCTTGGACGACAACAAGCGGAAGTAGCTCTCTATGGCCGCTGGAGTAAGTTCGGATCACCAAAGCGAGCGCTGGCCGGCGATTCGTCCGTCGGCGCGCCATGCACAGTGGCACTGGGCGACACCGCAAGCCGAGGTCGTCCTGGCGGCAGGAGAACTGGCCGGCATCCTGCGTTTCTACCGCCGCGTGCACAGCTTGAACCAGACGGAACTCGGCGAACTCCTCGGGTACGACAAGACCTACATCTCCGCGCTTGAACTCGGAAAGCGCAGCCTTGACGACGTGGGGTCCCGCCGCCACATCTGCGACTCCCTGCGGTTGCCACCTCACGTCCTTGGTGTGACAGACGTGGCTGACACCGATCACCGGGCCATGCTTCAGTTCGGCGAGTCCACCGTCCGGCTGGCCGAGATCGCCCGGCAGTCCGGCCACGCCGCGGAAGCAGTTGCTGAACTGTGGCCACTGGTTGCCCGCCTTGAGGCCCGGGTGGAAGACGGACACGCGGAGGGGGACGTCCTGCATCTGCTTGCCCGTGCACGCGTGGGGCTCGGGGTCGCCCTGGGAAATGTCCTTCCAGAAGAGCGACTGAGCACGGCGGCCCGGTGGACGGCCAAGAGTCTGGAGCTTGCCGAGTACTTCGGGGACCCGGTCATGACGTCGTACGCGCTCCGGATGCACGGCAACGAGCTGCGGAAGGCCGGACTGCGAGGTGCAGCCGTGGAACGCCTGTGCCGCGCTGTCGCTGTTGCGCCCGACGAACGCGCACGCGGTGCCGGCCTGGCACTGCTGGCCCGTGCTGCTGGTGCATTGGGCAACTGCGTGCTGTTCGATCGGGTGATGCGTGAATCGGACGATCTGCTTTCTGCAGGGGAGCACACCAGCCTGTTCAACCCCTTCTCTCTGCACGAGATCCGACTTCGGGGGCTGGTCGCGACCGGACGGGCTCGCGAGGCCATACTGCTGGTGGGAGACAGTCCTGTGCCCACTACTACTGTGGCGCCGCAATGGCGGGTGATCGAGCTCGTGACCGTCGGCCATGTGCAGCTGCTCGCCGGCGACCGCATCGGTGCGGCAGAGTCGCTGGACGTTGCGGTTCACGAAGCGGTCGTGCAGCGGTTGCCGCATCAACTCCAGCGCATCATGCGCACCGCTGCCGACCAACTGCCGGCTGCTTACGAGGCCGCGGCCCACGCTCTGCACCGCGTGCGCAGTGAGATGGCGGCATAGTGCCATGCCACCCGGGGAGGCAACAGTGCTTTGCAGTAACACCGTCATGCCCTTCGTCCTGCGGAATCAGGGCGTCCATCGAATCGCTCGTACTCCGCTGGTCCCAGAGCAGATTCGCTGCAACAGTGATGCATCCGTGTGGCGTTGACGGGGATGACCAGGGTGTTCGCAGGGTTTGAGATCTTGAGGCAGTTCGGGGGGCCGGACAATGAGACGTAGGCGGCAACGTCTTGCTGACAGACGCCGATCAGTCGGCCTCACACAGGAAGACCTGGCTGAGAAGCTCGGCGTCGACCGCTCGACGGTCGTGCGCTGGGAGACGGGCACCGCATCCCCACAGCCATGGATGCGCCCACGACTCGCCGACGCCCTTCTCATCACGCTTGAGGAACTCGTCGACGTTCTGGCCAATGAGGCTGAGCGAGACAACCGCGCTCCGGCAGCTCAGGGCGCTGTCTCCCCCGACCGCGCGACTGCGTATCCGGCCACGGCTACAGACCTCCGACACGACTTCGACGAATTAGCATCCCGCTACGACCGGGTCCCTTCGGCCAGTCTGCTGGCGAAGGGGGGAGAGCAACTCAGCCTGATCACCTACATGGCCCGACACGTCCCGCAGGGACGGGCAGGGCGAGAGCTGCTGACGCTCCAGGCCGACGCACTCACATTCATGGGTCAGCTCGTCTGGGATGCGTCCCAGCGCCGGGATCACGCGACAGCACGCCACTACTACGACGAAAGCCTGCGTGTTGCTCGACACCTCCACGATCCCACGCTTGAGGCGCCGTC
>NZ_JBEYFC010000356.1:0-9774 GCF_040634175.1 Streptomyces sp. NPDC007162 | reverse complement strand
CACCTCGGCGTAGAACTCCCCGCGTGCCGGGTTCGGCCGCTCCACCCAGGGATCGTCCTCGCCGAACCACTTGCGTACGTCGGCGAGCGTGGCGAGTTGGTGAAGAGCGCCAGCGCGACGCCGGTGACCAGTTCGACCAGCGTGCCGAAGCCGCTGAGCGCCCTGTTGACCAGGTTGGCGCGGTGCGCCTGGACGTAGTTCACGATCTCCTGCTGGAGATGCGACAGGGCACCCGGGCCGAGTCGGAAGGGCGGGCGGTGGAGCCAGACCTCGATGCGGTGGATTCCGCCGCGGAACTCGTCGGCGAGGGTCGCCGACTCATCGGCGACCGCGTTGCCGACCAGGGCCAGCAGGCCGCAGAACACGAAGATGCTGCCGACCAGGCTCACGGCCACGGCCAGCGGTCTGGGCAGCCACCTGCCCAGCAGGTCGGCGAGCGGGCGCAGCACCGAGGTGACGATCAGGGCGAGGAACAGGGCCGCCGCGATCAGCTGGAAACGGCCGAGGACGATGAAGACGCCGTAGACGACGATGCCGACCACGATGAGCCGCCAGGCGTAGGCTCCGGCGATCCGCAGGGCGGGCACGACGACCGAGCTGACGGAGGCGGTGGCGCGCGGGTCGAGGGCCCGCTTCGGGATCCGGACCGCGCGGGCGGCCCGGCTGCCCGGCGCCGTGCCACGCGCCCGGCGCGCCCGGCCCTGCCCGGCCGCCGGCCCGCCCGCACCCGCCACCGCGCCTCCCGTTGCCGACCTCCGCCTTCACAGCACGTTAGGGGCAATCCGGACACCGAGCGGCATCCACTGGGCCAAGGGGGTCAGTGCGGCCCACGGCGCCACCCCCGCCGAGCCGACCGCACGCATCAGACCGCCGCCACGGTCGCCCCAGCCGTGCCGGTCAGCGCACCGTCGCCATCCCCCCAGCCGGACAGGTCAGCGCGCCGTCGCCGTCGTGACGGCTGTGCGGGCCGCGCGTTCCACCAGTTGGACGCCGTCCGGCATCGACGGGTTGCCGTCGGAGAGGACGGCGACGAGGTAGTGGTGTCCGCCGGTGGTGACGCGTCCGACGCTGTTGATGTCCCACAGGCCCGTGGCGGTGCGCATGAGCCAGCCGTTCTTCAGCGCCCACCCGGAGTCGGCGGCGGCGGAGACGCCCCAGGACTGCTCGTCGGCGATCTGGGTCATCAGGGTGCGGATACGGCTCCGGGACGGCGCGTCCAGGGGCGTCGAGCCGGTGCCGAAGATCGCGCGCAGCAGTCGTATCTGGTCCCCTGCCGTGGTCCGGCTCAGCCCCCACCTGGCGTCCGGGCCGCCCGTGGTCGAGGTCAGTCCGAGCCGCTTGTTGGCCGACTCCAGACCGGGAGCCCGGCCGATGGCCCGCCACAGCGCGCTGGCGGCGGTGTTGTCGCTGTTGCGGATCATCACCTCCGCCTGCGCGCTCTCCCGTGCGGTGAGGTCGCGGTGGTGGTCCCGCGCGTGCAGCAGCAGCGCGGCGAGGATGTCGACCTTGACGATGCTGGCCGTGTCGTACGCCGCGTCGTCGCCGTAGACCGCGGGGTCCCGGTCCGTGCCGTCCAGGTCGAGGACGGCGGCAGTGATCCGCGACGCGCCCTGCGCCTGCACGGCGGTGCGGAAGTCGGTGGTTCCGGAACCGGTGCCGGAGTCGGCCGCCAGGGCCTGCGGTGCGGCTCCGGCGATCAGGGCGACCAGCGTGGCCAGGACGGACAGGGTTCGGTTGGGCATCGCGGACGCCTCGGCAGTTCGGATCGGAGGGACACAGGAGCAGGACGACGGGGACGGCCCCGGACTGACCCGTCCGGCGTACGGAACCGGGCTTTCCCAGGCCTCATCCGGAGCCGTCCGGGGGAAGAATGTGAACAGAGCGGCGGACCAGCCCTGGGAGGTGCCATGAGCACATCGGCGGAACCGCGGGTCAGTGGCCTGGAGGTCCGGTCCATCGACTACGTGCCGCTGGACGAACGGCACGGCAAGCTGTGGCATCTGGGCCCGCTGTGGTTCATGTCCAACGCGCAGATCGCGACCCTGGCCGTGGGGTTGATCAGCATCACGGAGGGCGGCAACCTGATCTGGTCGTTGCTGGCGATCGTCGCGGGCACCCTGATCGGCACGTTCTTCATGGCGTTCCACTCGGCGCAGGGCCCGCAGCTCGGCCTGCCGCAGATGATCCAGTCCCGGCCGCAGTTCGGCTATGTCGGTGCGCTGCTGGTGTGGCTGTTCGCGTACGTGCAGTACGCGGGCTTCAACGTGTTCAACACCATCCTGGCCGGTGAGTCCCTGCACGCCACGCTGCACGGCGGGGTGAAGCTGTGGGTGGTCGTGGTCACCGCGATCGGCCTGGTCGTGGCACTGGTGGGCTACGACATCATCCACAAGGCCGAACAGTTCCTGACGTACACCTTTCTGGTGATCTTCGGGATCTTCACCGTCGGTGTGCTGGTCACCCTGCACTACCCGGCGGGCTCCTTCGATCTCGGCGCCTTCCGGGCCACGCCGTTCCTGGCGCAGTTCGGCGTGGTCGCCGGCTACCAGATCAGCTGGGCCATCTACGTCTCGGACTACTCGCGCTACCTGCCGCCGGACGTGACCGTCCGCAAGACGTTCTACTGGACCTACTTCGGTTCGGCGCTCGGCGGTATCTGGCTGATGGTGCTCGGCACGCTGCTGGCGGCCTGGGCGGGCGACAGCTTCGACACGATCCGCTCCATCAACGCCGCCGGCGACAAGATCTTCGACGGCTTCGGCGCGATCGTGCTGCTGTTCGCCGCGCTGGGCCTGATCTCGGTCACCGCGTTGAACATGTACGGCGGCTCGCTCACCCTCATCAGCGCCCTGGACTCCTTCAGACGGGTCCGGCCGACGCTGGCGGTACGGCTGGCCACCCTGATCGTGACGGCGGTGCTCTCCCTGATCGGAGCGCTGGCGGCGACGGCGAACTTCCTGACGAACTTCAACAACTTCCTGTTGCTGGTGCTCTATCTGTTCATCCCGTGGACCTCGGTGAACCTCATGGACTACTACGTGGTGCGCCGGGGCCACTACGCGATCGCCGAGATCTTCAAACCGAACGGCATCTACGGCCGCTGGGGCTGGCAGGGGATCATCTCCTACCTGGTCGGGTTCGCCGTGATGATCCCGTTCTTCTCCGTGGGCACGCTCTATGTCGGACCCGCCGCCAAAGCTCTGGACGGCGCCGACATCTCGCTGTTCATCGGGTTGCCGGTGTCGGCGGTGCTGTACTGGGTGCTGACCCGCTCGATCGACGTCGAGGAGGAGACCCGGATCGCCGAGGCGGAGGCCGCCGCGCTGGAACAGGCGGCCCACGAGCACCGCGAGCCGTAGGGCGTCCGCCGGGCCGGCTCGCACGCGACCGTCAGGTCAGTACGCGGAGTTGACGTTGTCGATGGAGCCGTAGCGGTGCGCGGCGTAGTTGGCGGCCGCGGTGATGTTGGCCACCGGGTCGGTGACGCTCTGCGCGGTGCCGGCGACGTGGTAGGCCTTGAAGGTGGGGTCGATGACCTGGAGCAGGCCCTTGGACGGGGTGCCCTGCTTGGCGTTGACGTCCCAGTTGTTCTGCGCGGTGGGGTTGCCGCCGGACTCGCGCATGATGTTGCGCTTGAGGCCCTCGTAGCTGCCGGGGATGCCCTTGGCCTTCATGATCTGCAGCGACTGCTTGATCCAGCCGTCGAGGTTGTTGGCCTTGCCGCCCTGCTGGGCGGCGGTGCGGCTGGTTTCACCGGAGGCCGTGACCGCGGTGGCGGTGTGCACCTGCGTCGCCTCGGCGGCCTGTGCGTTCGCCGGCATCAGGGTGAGCGCGGCGGCCGCGGCACCGGTGGTGGCGAGGCCGGTCAGGCCGAGGGTGCGGAGGCGGGCGATGCGGGTGCGGTTGATCATGGTCATGTGAAGGAACTCTCCGGTGGGGGACGGCGTCGGCGCCGCCGCTGTGAGCGGCGGCGTGGGCGGAGCCCGTGCTGTCGGCGGGAGGGGACGGACCCTGCGGCGATCCGCTCGGTCCATCGCCTGGCTCCCGGCGACGACAGCCATGGTTAGCGGCGCCTGTGGCCGGACGCAACGATGTGACGTACTACCCACTTTCGTACACATCGAATGAAATGCCCGATATGTAGCGCTTCTGTCCTGTTCAGAAGCATCTCTTACTACGACGGCGCCTAGGATGTGATCTGCCTCCTATGGGTGGCGTCACGCTCCGAGGGCCTCCGGAGCCTCGTACGGCCCGCCGCGAGAGCATCCGCTCATGTCCGACACTCCGCCACGCCGGCACCCCCGACGGCGTCGCCTAAGGAAGGAGCTGCTCCGCCGACAGTTCCGCCGGCACCGGCTTCCACCGCAGGTGGACGCCGTCCCTCGCCTGATCCGCCCGGAGCAGCGACAGGCGGGGGCGTACGGCGTCGGTGCGGGCAGTGGGCGGTTTGCGCCGTCCGGCGCGGTACTGGACGGGCCAGTCGGCCGCAGCACCCGTGTACTCCTGTTCGGCGGCCGCGTGGAGGGTCCAGTGGGGGTCGTAGAGGTGGGTGCGGCCCAGGGCGCAGAGGTCGGCGCGGCCGGCGAGGAGGAGGGAGTTGACGTCGTCGTGCGAGGCGATGGCGCCGACGGCGATGACGGCGGCGCCGGTCCCGGCGGCCGCCTGGTGGCGGATGCGGTCGGCGTAGGGGGTCTGGTAGGAGCGGCCGTAGGCGGGCTGTTCGTCCTTGGTGACCTGGCCCGTGGAGACGTCGATGGCGTCGACGCCGTGGGCGATGAAGGCGCGGGCGATGGTGACCGCGTCGTCTTCGGTGGTGCCGTGCGGGGCCCAGTCGGTGGCGGAGATCCGTACGCTGACGGGTCGCCCGGCGGGCCAGGCGGCGCGGACGGCGTCGAAGACCTCCAGGGGGTAGCGGAGCCGGTTCTCCAAGGTGCCGCCGTAGGCGTCGGTGCGGTGGTTGGAGAGCGGGGAGAGGAACGAGGAGAGGAGGTAGCCGTGGGCGCAGTGCAGTTCGAGGAGGTCGAAGCCCGCGTCGGCGCCGCGGCGGGCGGCTGCCACGAACTCGGCTTTGACGGCGTCGAGTTCGGTGCGGGTGAGTTCGCGGGGAGTGGGTGAGCCGGGGCCGTAGGGCAGGGCGGAGGGACCGATGGTCCCCCAGTTGCCCTCGGGAAGGGGTTCGTCCATGCCTTCCCACATGAGGCGGGTGGAGCCCTTGCGGCCGGAGTGGCCGAGCTGGAGGCCGATACGGGCGGTGCTACGGGTGTGGACGTAGGAGACGATGCGCTGCCAGGAGTCGCGCTGGGTGTCGTTCCACAGGCCCGTGCAGCCGGGAGTGATCCGGCCCTCGGGTGACACGCACACCATCTCGGTCATGACCAGGCCCGCGCCGCCCATGGCCCGCGAGCCCAGATGGACGAGGTGGAGGTCGCCGGGGACGCCGTCGGTCGCGGAGTACATGTCCATCGGGGAGACGACCACCCGGTTCTTCAGCTCCAGCTGCCCGATGCGGAACGGCTGGAACATCGCGGGGACGGTCCGGGCACAGCCTTGTGCCTGGGCGAAGGCGGTGTCGACGCGGTCGGCGAACTCCGGGTCGCGGGTGCGCAGGTTGTCGTGGGTGATGCGGCGGGAGCGGGTCAGCAGGTTGAAGCAGAACTGGACGGGTTCCTGGCGTGTGTACATGCCGATGTTCTCGAACCACTCCAGGGATGCCTGCGCGGCCCGCTGGGTGGACTCCACCACCGGCCGCCGCTCGGCCTCGTACGCGCTCAACGCGCTTTCGACGTCCGGGTGTTCGTGCAGGCAGGCGGCGAGGGCGAGGGCGTCCTCCAGGGCCAGTTTGGTGCCGGAACCGATGGAGAAGTGCGCGGTGTGCGCCGCGTCGCCGACGAGGACGAGGTTGCCGTGGTGCCAGTGCCGGTTGCGGACGGTGGTGAAGTTCAGCCACTTCGAGTTGTTCGCGAACACCTCGTGGCCGCCCAGCTCCTGGGCGAACAGCTCGCGGATCCGCTCGACGGCCCGCTCGTCCGACTCGCCGGGTCCGAAGGCGCTGTGCCCGGTCGCGTCGAAACCGGCCCGGCGCCACACGTCCTCGTGCATCTCCACGATGAAGGTCGAGCCGGTGTCGGAGTACGGGTAGGCGTGGACCTGCATGACCCCCCACTCGGTGTCCTTGACGAAGAACTGGAAGGCCTCGAAGACCCGGTCGGTGCCCAGCCACATGTACGTGCTGTGCCGCCGGTCCAGCGACGGCCCGAAGACGTCCGCATACGCCGCGCGGACACCGGAGTTGACCCCGTCCGCGCCCACGACCAGGTCGTACCCGGCCCGCAGTGCGGCCGTCTCCGGGGCGGCGGTCGAGAAGCGCAGCTCGACGCCGAGCCCGAGGCAGCGCTCCTGGAGCAGGTGCAGGAGTTCCTTGCGGCTCATGGCGGCGAACCCCTGGCCGCCCACGGTGTGGCTCTCGCCCCGGTAGTGGATGTCGATGTCCGTCCAGCGGGCGAACCGCCGGGACATCGCCTCGCTGAAGACGGTGTCGGCGTTCTCGATACCGCCGAGGGTCTCGTCGGAGAACACCACTCCGAACCCGAACGTGTCGTCGCGGGCGTTGCGTTCCCACACGGTGATCCCATGGGCGGGGTCCAGCTGTTTCATCAGGGCCGCGAGGTAGAGACCTCCCGGGCCGCCGCCGACGATCGCGATCCTCACAGGAGTTCCTCTCGCTGCTCGGCGTCGATGATCCTGCGCAGCGCGAAGCGCTGGAGCTTGCCGCTGGTGTTGCGCGGCAGGGCGTCGTGGAAGCGCACCTCGCGCGGGTACTTGTAGGGCGCCAGAACCTGTTTGACGTGGTTTTGGATCTCCCTGGCCTTCGCCGCGTCCCCGGCCACGCCCTCGCGCAGCACGACGAACGCGCACACCACCGATCCGCGTTCGGCGTCGGGGCGCGCCACGACCGCCGACTCCACCACGTCGGGGTGGGTGTCGATGGCCGCTTCCACCTCCGGGCCGCCGATGTTGTACCCGGAGGAGACGATCATGCTGTCGCTGCGCGCGTGGTAGTAGAAGTAGCCGTCCTCGTCCCGGTGGAAGATGTCCCCGGTGACGTTCCAGCCGCTGACCACGTAGTCCCGCTGGCGTCTGTCGTCGAGGTAGCGGCAGCCCACCGGGCCGATCACCGCCAGCCGCCCCGGCTCACCCGGGCCCAGCTCCGCACCGTCCAGGCCGAGGACCGTCGCCCGGTACCCGGGCACCGGGCGGCCGGTCGCTCCCGGGCGGATCTCGTCACCGGCCGCGGAGATGAAGATGTGCAGCAGCTCGGTCGCGCCGATGCCGTCGATCACCCGCAGCCCGATGGCGTCCCGCAGCTCCTGCCATGTCGTGAGGGGTATGTGCTCGCCCGCCGACACTCCGGCCCGCAGCCCGGCGAGCCGGTGCACTTTGCCTTCGCGCACGATCGCCTTGTAGGCGGTGGGCGCGGTCGCCAGCACGGTCACTTGGTGCTCCTGGACGAGGTCGGCGAGCCCGCCGGGTGCGACCGTCTCCGTCAGCAGGGCGCAGGCGCCGGCCCGGAGCGGGAAGACGATCAGCATGCCGAGGCCGAACGTGAACGCGAACGGCGCGGTGCAGGCGACCAGATCGTCCGGGCACAGCCGCAGGACGTGCCGGCCGAAGGTGTTGTCGATCGACAGGAGGTCCCGGTGGAAGTGCATCGTGATCTTCGGGACACCGGTGCTCCCGGACGTGGGACCGAGGAGCGCCACGTCGTCGGCGGCGGTGTCGACGTTCGTGAACTCGCCCGGCTTGGCGGCGCACCGGGCCACCAGGTCGCCGGTGCCCTGCCCACCGAACGCGACCAGGCGGACGCCCGGCAGGGCGGTGCGGACCTCGTCGGTGAAGCGGTGGTCCACCAGGGCGACGGACGGCCTGGTGCGTTCGGCGATCGGGACGAGCTCACGGGCCCGCAGCGCGGCCATCGTCGTCACCACCACCCCGCCCGCCTTCAGGACGCCGAGCCAGCAGGCCACCGTCCAGGGCGTGTTGGGCGACCGCAGCAGCACACGGCCGCCCGGCACCAGACCCAGATCCTCGGTGAGCACCCGGGCGACCTGGTTGGCGCGGGTGCGCAGATCGCCGTACGACCACACCTCTCCGGCCGGAGTACGCAACGCCGGACGGTCCGGCCCGTACGACGCGGCGGGACCGTCGATCAGTTCGGCCGCCGCGTTCAGCCGCGCCGGGCAGGCCAGTTCGGGGGTGGTGAACTCGATCACCGGCCACAGTTCGGCGGGCGGGAGGTGGTCGCGGGCGAAGGTGTCCAGGTGCGACGTGGGTGAGAGCGGAAGTGACAACGCGAGGATCCTTCCGGTGGCCCGCCGACGGCGTACGGCGGGCGGTTCAGGCGCGGCGGATCATGCCTTCCTGGGCCACGGTGGCCAGATGGCGGTGGTCGCGTGTGAAGAAGCGGCCCGTGCCCAGGCCGCGGCCCGCGTCGGCGGCCACCGCTTCCTGGACGTACAGGAACCAGTCGCCCGCCGGTGCGGGACGGTGGAACCACATGGCGTGGTCGAGGCTGGCGGTGACCAGGCCGGGGTCGGCCCAGGCGAGGCCGAGGACCCGCAGGACGGGTTCCAGGATGGTGTAGTCGCAGACGTAGGCGAGGGCGGCGAGGTCGCGCTGGGCGTCGGTGAGTCCCTCGACGGGGCGCAGCGCGTCGAACGGCCGCAGCCACACCGCTTGGTGCGGCAGCCGGTCACCGTCGACGGTGAGGTAGACCGGGCCGGGGACATGGCGCATGTCGAAGCCGCGGCCGCCGCACCAGTAGGCCTTGGACTCGGCGGTCATGGTGCCGCCGGTGCGGTCGGCGAGGTACTCGGCCGAGCCGGGCAGGTCCTCGGGGCCGGGGACCTCCTCGCCGAACTCCGTGTGGAACGACGCCCCGGGCTCCCCCGCGGCGAAGTTGGCGAGGCAGACGTAGAGCACCTTGCCGTTCTGGTAGCCGCGCACCTGGCGGGTGCTGTAGCCGCGGCCGTCGCGCAGCATCTCCACCTCGTAGCGGACCTCGGCGCCGATGTCGGCCGGGCGCAGGAAGTAACTGTGCATGGAGTGCAGGGACTTGCCGTCGGTCACGGAGCGCATCGCCGCGGCGGCGGCCTGGGCGACGAGGTCGCCGCCGTAGGCCTTGGGCCAGGGGCAGGGCTGGGTGGTGGCGGTGAAGGCGAGGTCGAAGCGCTCCGGCTGGGCCGGCTTCAGGGTGAGGGCCGCGGTGACGATCGCGGAGGTCGGGGCGGTGGAGGCGGCTGGGGTGGCGCTCATCGGTTCAGCCAGTCGCGGAGGTCGGCGTCCGCGACGTCGGGCAGGTTCACCACGATGTTCTCCGGGGTCCGGGTGGTCATCCAGACCAGCGGCCTGGTCCGGGAGAGGTTGCACTCGACGTGCGGCATGAACGGCGGGACGAAGACCCAGTCGCCCTCCGCCATGTCGACGTAGTCCTCGAACCTCTCGCCGAAGTAGATACGGGCCCGGCCCGACAGGACGTAGCCGCCGGTCTCGGCCTCGCCGTGGTGGTGGCTGACCGAGCGGTAGCCGGGCTCGTTGCTGACCTTGCCGTACCACAGCCGGCGCGCCGGGGTGTGCTGGGCGCTGACGCCCGACACGCGGACGGCACCGCCCGAGTCGGCGGTGTTGACGTCCTCCAGACCGGCGCGGGTCACGACGGGCGCGACGATCCGTCGGCCAGGCGGTACATCGCGTTGTCGCCTTCCAGCCGGTACCTGC
>NZ_JBEYFC010000355.1:0-9776 GCF_040634175.1 Streptomyces sp. NPDC007162 | reverse complement strand
GCAGTCGATGTCGACGCGGCCCTCTTCGACGGTCTTGCCGGCGTCCCGGCTCTCCAGCAGGCCGAGTTCCTCGCGGTCACGGACGAGCAGGTCGGCCACCCGGCGGAGCAGGGCGGCGCGCTCGGCCACGGGGGTGCGGGGCCAGTCGCCGGTGTCGAAGGCGCGGCGGGCGGCGGCCACCGCCGACTCCGCGTCCTTCTCGTCCCCTTCGGCGACCACGGCGAAGGGCAGGCCGTCCGCGGGGTCGATGATCTCACGTGTCGCGCCGGAGGCGGCTTCCAGCCACTCGCCTCCGACCTGGATGGTCGCTCGTGCGGTTCTGTCCGCCATGATCGGTATTGCCTTCCGTTCCTGGTCAGTACCCCTGTGTGACCTTGAGGTCACACTCGGGGACCGTCACCGCCTGCCCTCGGACTCGGATTGCATGCGCAATCGGTGGCCGAAAGTGCGCTGCATCACGGAACAGCCGGACAAAGCGGGTCGAAACGGTTGCCGAACGGGCTCGGCCTCAAGCCTTGGCGCCGGTCGGCTCGCCGTGGGAAGCGTGCCGGGGGCGGGTCTTGGTCGAGATCTGGCCGACGAGTTCCCAGAAGCACACCAGGGCGGTGACCGGCGGGATCCCGAAAATCACTAAGGACAACAGGGCGTGGGAGGAGTGGCTGACACAGAGCGCCACGGCCATGAGGGAGGCCGCCAGCACCACGCACCAGGACCGCCGCGCGCTCCGCCGCTGGGCGGTGGCCCGCAGCACGGACAGCGCCGCCACGAACCAGGGGCCGTACACCGTCAGCGGCCAGTACAGCGCGAGCCGTACGGGCAGCACGGACGAGGCGATGCCGCGCAGCTGCCCGTAGGAGTAGCAGACCGACCACGCCAGCATGAGGACCGCGCACGCGGAGACCGCCACGATCAGCAGCGTGATGTGGGTCAGGCGGCGGCCGCCGTCCAGCAGGTGGGACTCCTGGCGGAGCCGGCGGCGGCTGGACCTGCGCGGGGCCGGGACGTCCAGCAGAGTGGTGGCCGCACTCACACCGGCCGGTGCGGACAGTATCTGGGCCAGTTCCTCGACCGGGTCCCAGTCGTTCGGGGCGACATCGGGTTCCGGGGCGACCCAGGCGTGGTCGTAGAGACCGGTGTGCTCATAGAGACCGGTGTGCTCATAGAGACCGGGGTGGTCGTACAGGCCGGGGTGATCATAGAGACCCGTGTTGTCGTAGAGGCCGGTTTCGTGCTGAATCCCGTCCATCTGATAAACCTCCACACCCTGCTTCAGGCCGCCCCGTACAGATCTGCCATGGTCCGCCGATATTCATTTTCCATCGCGTTGATTCTCTTCAGGAAATCATCGAGCAGGTCCGAGCATGAGGTGATATCCATACTGCTGGGCCAGCGGAGTACGGTGGTCGGTTGATCTTCGGCGATGCGCCAGTCCAATCGCGTCACGGTCACCTAACGACCGGTGTAGGGAACGGGGTTTGGGGCGTTCGGGGGAATTCGCGTCACCCGGAAGAGAACCTATTGAATACCTGGAGCGCCACAATTGGGAAATTGTGAATATGCGGGCGGTTACATTCCGTGAAATGCGGAGAGGGGCTCAGTCGGTCGAGGGGTTGGCGTCACAGACCGTGTCCGGCGGGCAGAACCAGTCGACCGCCGTCGTCAGATAGGCAAGCTCGTCGTCGCCGCCCCCGGCCTCGGGGCCGTACGAGGCGATGGCGTAGACCTTGCCGTCCTGTCCGACGAACCGTTCGTCGACGACGTGCCAGGTGCCGAGGTCCGGCTCCCCGCTGATCGTGTCGGCCAGGTACTCGAGACGGGAGCCGGTGAAGCGGCCGTCGTCGAGGGTGGTCAGCGCGAGCTCCTGGAAACCGCGCGGCTTGGGGGTCTGGTCGGAGAGGTAGAGATCGAAGGAGGCGGCCGGGGTGGGTTCGGCGACCTGGTAGACCTGCAGCCGGTGCTTGCGGTCGGGACTGCGGTAGCTGACCACGGCGAAGCCGTACGAGGAGGCCACGGTGGAGCGCGTCCAGCCCTCGGGGGTGGCGATCCGGAAGCCCTCGGTGTCCTGGCGCAGCTGGTAGCCCGCGGGGGGTGCGGAGGCCGACGGGGAGGCGGACTTCGTGGGCGGTCCGGAGGTCCGGGTGGGGGGCGCCGAGCTCTTCGGGGTGACGGAGGCGGCGGCCGCGGCGGGCTTGTCGCCGCCCCCCTTGCCGACCACCAGCGTCAGCACCAGGCTCACGGCCACACCCACGACGGCGGCCCCCACGACCACGGCCCACACCACCCGCCGCCCGGCCCCCCGGGAACCCCCGACCGGAGGCCTGGGAGGTATCGGCGCAGCGTGCGGCCGCCCGGCCGCCCCGGACAGAGGCGACCGGGCAGGGGCGCCGGCGAGGGGCGGCGGCGTGGGGACGGCGGCGGCGGGTGGCAGGGCGGCCGTGTCGGCGGTGGGTGGCCAGGTGGGCGTGTGGGCGGCGGGCGGCCAGGCGGGTGTGTCAGGGGCAGGTGACCATGCTGCGGGCAACTGCTTTGGGGCGCCTGCGGCGGACGGCAGGGCGGGCGTGTCGGCGGCGGGCGGCCAGGCAGGCGGGGCGGCGGGCGGCGGTGGCTGTGCAGAGCTGTCGGCCGCAGGCGGCAGGGCGGGGGTGTCCGCCGTGGGTGGCCAGGTGGGTGTGGGTGGTGTCGGGGGCTGGGCGGGGGACGGCTCGGCTGCTGTCCCACCCGGCGGGGGTATCTGTTCCGTCGGTGCCGCGGGCTGGGGGTGGGTCGGCGCGGATGTCGGATTCGGGGACTGGGAGGTGGTGGTCGACCAGGGGTCGGTGGGGCCCGTCCACCACTCCTGGGGGCCTGCCGGTGTGGGCGGTGGCGGTGGCGTCGGTGGTGGGGTGGCCGGTGTCGCGGTGGGGTGCGCGACATCCTCCCAGCGTTGTTCGGCCTCGTTCCAGTGACCTGTTCCCCCGTCGCTCATCTCGCCCTCTCACATCCCCAGCAGCCCGGCCAGGGCGCCCGCCGAGGCCAGCACGCCCAGCAGGGCCTGGGAGTCGGCGAGGAGTTCACGCAGGCGCTCCCGGCGCGTCGGCCCCGCCTGCCCCGTGCTGGTGATCTCGTCCTCGGTCTCGGCGAGCGCCGTACCCAGCGCCGCCGTCTGCTCGGTGCCCCGCACCCGTGCGAGGTCGGCGCGCAACTCCCGTACCGCGGCCAGGAGTTCCTCGTCGGTCTGGGTGCCACCGGACCCGTGGTGGTGGCTCTCGGCGTGCGCGTGACTGCCGATGGCGAACGTGCTCCCGGACACGTTGCCCATGCTGACCTGCGGCTCTTCACTGGCCATTGGCGTCGGCCCCCTTCTGCTGCGAGACGCTGGACGCGGTGGCGTGGCTGCCCACCGCGAACGTGGAGTTCTCGACGCGGCCGATGCTCACGTCGTTGCTGACATTGACGATCTTCTGGACGAACTCGCCGGTCTCGTAACCGGCGTCGGCGAGCGCGGCCCGCACCCCGTGCGCCACCCGGTCCTGGATGCTGCGCAGGTACCGGACGACGTCCATCTCCTGGAAGTGGGATCCGACGTCCACCGCGCCCAGTTCGCGCACGGACAACGCAGGCCCCTCGGGCAGCGCGCCCGCGTGGCCGCCGGTCAGCAGCCGCCAGACGTACACCGCTCCCCGGCCGAGCTGGGCGAGGGAACGGCCCACGGAGCCGGGGATCCGCACGGCCGCGGCGGCGGACTTGCCGAGCCAGTTGTTGTTCCGGAACCGGTGGGCCGTACGGTCGGCGTTCTTGAACTCCGCGCGGACCGGCGTCAGTACGTGCGGGGCGACCTCCAGTACGAGCATCCGGCCCTGGGTGTGGACGCGCACGAACACCGTGACGACCACTTCCTCCTCCCAGCCGCCGACGCGGATGCGCAGGAAGTGCCGGCGCTTCTCGGCGCCCTCCTCGACGGCCCGCGCCCGGTGCTCCTCGAAGGCCTGCGCGGTGTACGGCGCCTGGTCCCGGCTGCGCAGCCCCTCGGCAGGCAGGAACACGCACTCGTCGATCTCCAGCTGGCGCAGCCGGTCGCGGGCGCCGGGTCCGGCGTACTCGGCGGGGATGCGCAGCTGTTCGAGCAGCGGGCGGACCCGCTCCAGGATCGCGCGGTTGCCGAGCGGCTGCCGCTCCTTCTTCAGCTCGTCCCGCTTCAGTTCGACGGCGAGCACCCAGGTGCTGTAGGCGGCGCCGGCCCCGCAGAACGGGTCGGCCTCGTTGTAGATGATCAGCGGCGCGTCCTGTTCGAGCCGGATGCGCTGCTTGAGCCGCTGGAAGCGCGGGTTCTCCGCCTTCTCGGCCGGGTCGTTCGCCGCGTCCGGGAAGCGCTCCGGGGAGAGTTCGGCGGCCAGTACCCGGGTGAACCGGGTGCGCTGGGCGTGCTCGCACAGCGCGATACCGGCGAGCACCGCGAGGGCGAGCCAGGCGTGCCAGGGCTTCACCAGCCCGCCGATGTCGCTGGCGCCCGGGACGAGCAGGTCGCCCCAGCCGGGGGATCCGGAGGAGCCGGAGTAGCCGTCGTACGAGTTGTCGTACGAGCCGTAGGGCGACGAGCCGCTGTCCGAGCCGCCCCCGAAGGCGACGACGAGGGTCAGGACCAGGGCGACGGTGAAGAACACCCGGCCCCACCAGCGGACCAGGAAGGCCGCGATCAACCGGTACATCGTGGGCACCACGGTGAGCCCGTCGATCCAGGGGGCGACGGCGAGGGCGATGCTGGGCACCAGGAAGAGCCGAGCAGCCAGCCGCTGAGCGGCATCCCGACCGCCCACAGTCCGAAGATCGCGGCGGCCCAGGCCAGTTCCTGGCGGCGGGCGCGCAGCGCGTGGGCGAGGACGCGGGCCGCGTCGAAGCCGAGCGAGGGGGCCGCGATCCGCTGTTCGTTGAGGTGGAGTTCCTCGATGACCCGGTCCCGGTAACCGGCGTCCAGATAGGTGCCCGCGCACAGCAGCCGGGTCGCCTCGCTGGCGTACGGCGGTGTGGGCGGCAGGGCGGGCGGCGCCCCGGCGGGCGCTCCCGGATGCGGCTGTTGTGGCACGTAAGCAGTGCTCACGCGATCCCCCGATGCGTGTGAAATGCGTTGTCAGACGTCGTGTTGACAGACCATCAGCATAGAGGGACGACCGTGACCGGCGATACGCATTTCACCGAGGCCACCGCTGGTCAGCAGTCGGCCGGCGGTTCTCCCCGACGCACGCGCCGGTCAGCAGCTCCCGTACGCGGCCGCACAGCCAGGCGCGCGGACCGGGTCGACGGCGCGGCGGGGATGCCAGGCCGGTGCGACGGCGATCGGCGGCAGCGGGAGCGGCACCTCGAGGGTGACCAGTCCGAGCGCGCCGGCCAACGGCACGCTCCAGGAGCTGATCAGGCCGATCAGAGTGGTCCCGCGCCCTGCCCGCCACCCCGACCTCCGTCACCGTCGTCAAGGACGCGGCCGGCAGGTATTTCGCCTCCTTCGTCATCGACACCGACCCCGCCGCCGACCGGGCACGGATGCCCGCAACCGACCGCACCATCGGCATCGACCTCGGCCTCACCCACTTCGCCGTCCTGTCCGACGGCACGAAGATCGACTCCCCGCGCTTCCTGCGACGCGCGGAGCTGATCTCCGAGAACCAAGGGATCGCGGTGGAGGACCTGTCGGTTGTGGGACTGGCCCGTACGCGCCTGGCCAAGTCCGTGCACGACGCCGGATGGGCATCGTTCCTCAGCATGCTGGAATACAAGGCTTCCCGGTACGGCCGTGTCCTGGTCAAGATCGGCCGGTTCGAGCCGACCTCCCAGACCTGCTCCACCTGCGGTGGCGTGGACGGGCCCAAACCCCTGAACGTGCGGGAATGGACCTGTCGTGCCTGCGGCACCGTCCACGACCGGGACCACAACGCCGCGATCAACGTGAAGACGGCCGCCGGACCGGCGGTATCGGCCTGTGGAGCGCCGGTAAGACCAGGAGCGATCCCGGCACAGCGCGAAGAAACAGGAAGCCACGCACTCCCGACCGGAAACCGTGCCGCGTAGTGGCACGGCAACGATCGAGAAGGCCACAATCCTCGGGCTTCAACCCGAAGAGCAAGTCAACTCAACGCCGTGCAGCCGCCGCCGCGGCAGGCCGTGGTCGCGCTGTGCCGGGTCGCGGGCCTGGCCGCGCCCTGCGACCGCGCTTGACCGTCGGCCGGGCACCGAGGAGTACGAGGGCGAACCGACGCTCCCCTGGTGGGACCGCCCCGAGCCGGAACCCGCTCCGCACCCGCACGGGCGGCTGCTGCTCCTGGCGATCGTGCTGTTGCTCGTGCTGCTCCTCGTGGCGGTCGCCGCAGTCGTGGTTCTCGGGTGACCTGAGGCTGCTGTGACCTGGGAGGTCACGACCGGATGACCGGTGTGTCGATGTGTTGACAAACCGGCGGACAGATCACCGTGTCACCGCGCGACCGGGCTAACGTGTCCGATCGGGGCGGGTCGGGGGCCCGCTGGACGGTACGCGGGTCGGCGTGCGACGGGTGCGCGTCGGCGGACCGGTGCTTCTGTGCGCCCCCTGCCCAGGGACCGGGTTCCGGAGCCGCCGTGGTCCGGTGGGTAGCCAGACGGGGACAGAGGACCGGGGGAAGAGGGGGAGCAATGCCTCGTTGGAAAGCCCTGCCGGATGAACTCGATCCGCAGGTCAAGGAGTTCACGACCCAGCTGCGGCGGCTCGTGGACCGCGGCGGGCTGAGCGTCGCGGCGCTGTCCGACCGCACGGGCTACAGCAGGACGTCCTGGGAGCGGTACCTGGGCGGCCGGCTGCTGGCACCCAAGGGCGCGATCGTCGCGCTCGCCGAGGTCACCGGTACCGACCCCGTCCACCTGACCACCATGTGGGAGCTGGCCGAGCGGGCCTGGAGCCGTTCGGAGATGCGGCACGACATGACCATGGAGGCGATCCGCATCTCCCAGGCGCGGGCCGCGCTGGGCGAGTTCGGGGCGCCGCCGGCCACGTCCGGCCCCGCTGCCGGGACCAAGGCGCCGCGGCGCGCGGGCGGCGCCGTCGCGATGTCGGGAATCGCCGGGCCCGCGGGGGTCTCGCCCACCATCCCGCCCCAGCCGGGGGCCCCCGACGCCGACCGCCGCGACCAGGAGGGGACGGGAGCGCGGGGACCGGCCGCGCCCCGGGGGCCGGTGCCGCCGGCGGACGACCGGCGCCGACGGCTGACGATGTTCCTCGCCGGGGTCGTCGGGGTGGCCGTGGTCATCGCCGGCGTCCTCTTCCTCACCGGCACCGGCGGCGAGGGGAAGAAGAACCAGGGCACGGGGACCTCCGCCACCCCGTCGGCGACCGTCGGCACCGGCCTGCCGGCCGGGGTGAAGTGCGCGGGCGCCGGCTGCACCGGCAAGGACGCGGAGGCCATGGGGTGCAGCGGTGACCTCGCGACCACCGTGAAGACCCTCGCGGTCGGCGCGACCACCCTGGAGGTCCGGTACAGCAGGACCTGCGGTGCCGCCTGGGGCCGTATCACCGGGGCCGCCCGGGGAGACTCGGTCCGGGTCACCGCCGGTACGGCCACCGAGCGCGGCGACATCACGGCCACCGGCGACACCATCGCGTACACGCCGATGGTGGCGGTGCGGGACGCGACGGCGGCGAAGGCCTGCGCCACGCTGGCGTCGGGGCGGACGGCGTGCACCCCGTAGAAAAACCCCGGCGTCCGGGAATGCCGCGCCGATTCCCGGGCACGCGAACCGTAACCCCCACGGGAGTCCGGTCACCGGCACCCCCGATCGGCGGCCGACCTGTCCCACCCTCTCCCGGGCAGGCGGCCGCCTCTTTCGTTGTGGGGGGAGCCACACCCACCCCTCCACGTCCGGCATCCGCGATGCGCGATAGCCTGACCGGTGGATCTCTTGATACCAAGAGATCGATCATCTGTACGTCCGCACCCCAGGGCACCCAGGGCAAGGACGCCCACCGCCAGCTGTCATACGGAGAACGCCATGACCCGCACTCCCGTGAACGTCACCGTCACCGGCGCGGCCGGCCAGATCGGTTACGCCCTGCTCTTCCGCATCGCCTCCGGCCAGCTGCTCGGCGCGGACGTGCCGGTCCGGCTCCGCCTCCTGGAGATCACCCCGGCGCTCAAGGCCGCCGAGGGCACCGCCATGGAGCTCGACGACTGCGCCTTCCCCCTCCTCCAGGGCATCGACATCAGCGACGACCCGAACGTCGCGTTCGACGGCGCCAACGTCGCCCTCCTCGTCGGCGCCCGCCCCCGCACCAAGGGCATGGAGCGCGGTGACCTCCTGGAGGCCAACGGCGGCATCTTCAAGCCGCAGGGCAAGGCCATCAACGACCACGCCGCGGACGACATCAAGGTCCTCGTCGTCGGCAACCCGGCCAACACCAACGCGCTGATCGCGCAGGCCGCCGCGCCGGACGTACCGGCCGAGCGCTTCACCGCGATGACCCGCCTCGACCACAACCGCGCGCTGACCCAGCTCGCGAAGAAGACGGGCACCACGGTCGCCGACATCAAGCGGCTGACCATCTGGGGCAACCACTCCGCCACCCAGTACCCCGACATCTTCCACGCCACGGTCGCCGGCAAGAACGCCGCCGAGGTCGTGAACGACGAGAAGTGGCTGGCCGAGGACTTCATCCCGACCGTCGCCAAGCGCGGCGCGGCCATCATCGAGGCCCGTGGCGCGTCCTCCGCGGCCTCCGCCGCCAACGCCGCCATCGACCACGTCCACACCTGGGTCAACGGCACCGCCGACGGCGACTGGACCTCCATGGGCATCCCGTCCGACGGCTCCTACGGCGTCCCGGAGGGCCTGATCTCCTCCTTCCCGGTCACCACCAAGGACGGCACGTACGAGATCGTCCAGGGCCTGGAGATCAGCGAGTTCTCCCGCGCCCGCATCGACGCGTCGGTGCAGGAGCTGGCGGAGGAGCGCGAGGCGGTCCGCGCCCTCGGCCTCATCTGAGCCCCCGCACTCCGCGGGCCCCGATCCGGTTTCGTCCGGGCCGGGGCCCGTTCCCGTTCCGGCCGCCACCGCCGAAAGCGGCCCCTCGACGTCCGCGCTCGCAGCGGCCGTCGACTCCTTCCGTCCCACCGGCGCCCGGTGTTCACGCGTGCTGCCCCGGAGCGTCCGGTCCGCGCGGGGGAGCGGCAGGCGGTCCGGGGACGGGTCGTCGTCGGCGAAAACATGGTGGGCGGCCTCCGGGCGCCGCGTGAACGAGCCCTCGGGCCCCCGGCCGCACACGGGGTGGTCTGGTACGCACAACTCGACGACGCCGGAGGGGCCGTAGCGCTGCCAGGAGGACTTGCTGTACGCGGTCCGGGCGCCCAGTGCGACCAGACTGAGTCCGGTGTCGTCCTTGAGGAGCCGCAGGTGCTCCACGAAGTGCCGCACCTCCGGCGGCAGCCCCTGGGGCAGCGGCTGCCAGCCGCCCATCACGCACCTCCACGGCTTGCCTCGTCGCCAGTTCGTTGCCCGTCCGAAGCGGGTGACGACGGTGGGCGTCCCGACGGTTCCCGCAGGCTGTCGCAGTGCGGACGGCCCGCGGCGGAACCGTCACCTCTGTGCCACAGCCGGCCGCCGGGCGGTGAAAGCCCCCGCGGTCTCAGCCACCGTGGCGGCCCGGCGTCACCAGTCCCGTCTCGTACGCCACCACCACCGCCTGGGCCCGGCTGCCCAGGTCGAGCTTGGTCATGGTGCGGTTGAGGTGGGTCTTCACGGTCGCCTCGCTGATGTAGAGCCGGTCGGCGATCTCCAGGTTGGAC
>NZ_JBEYFC010000354.1:0-9783 GCF_040634175.1 Streptomyces sp. NPDC007162 | reverse complement strand
AGCCAGTAGGCGAACATGTTCAGCCGCGGGAAGGCGACGTCAGGCGCGCCGATCTGGAGCGGCATGATCCAGTTCGTGAAGCCGGCGAACAGCGGCGTCGCGAACATCAGCAGCATGATCGTGCCGTGCATCGTGAACGCCTGGTTGAACTGCTCGTTCGACATGATCTGCAGACCGGGGCGAGCGAGTTCGGCGCGCATGAGCAGCGCCATCACTCCACCGATCAGGAAGAACGCGAACGACGTGACCAGATACAGCGTTCCGATGGTCTTGTGGTCGGTGGTGGTGAGCCACTTGATGACCACGTTGCCGGGCTGCTTGCGCCTGACCGGCAGCTCATCTGCGTAAGAGCCTTCAGCTGCCGCGGCACCCTGGGGTTCGTTGAGGATGCTCACAGGTTGTTCGTCTCCCGGTTCTTCTCGTGGCTCGTCTGCGCGATGCCGGCGGGAATGTAACCGGTCTGCCCCTTCTTGGCGAGGTCCTTGAGGTGCTGCTGGTACCGCTCGGGGGAGACGACCTTCACGTTGAACAGCATCCGGGAGTGGTCGACGCCGCAGAGCTCGGCGCACTTGCCGAGGAAGGTGCCCTGCTGGTTCGGGGTCACCTGGAACGCGTTGGTGTGTCCCGGGATGACGTCCATCTTCATCAGGAACGGCACCACCCAGAAGGAGTGGATGACGTCACGCGAGGTGAGGACGAAGCGGACGGTCTCACCCTCGGGGAGCCAGAGCGTCGGACCGGGGTTGCCGGTCTGCGGGTTCTTGGTACCCGGCGTACCGACGTCGTAGACACCGCCGGCGGCGGCCGGGAAGTCCTTCTTGAACCGGTCCGGGATCGCGTTCAGGTTCGCGTCGGTCTTCGCGTCCCCGGTGACACCGTCGACGGGCGTGATGTAGTTGAAGCCCCAGCTCCACTGGAAGCCGACCACGTTGACCGTGACGTCGGGCTTCTTGCTGAGGCTCAGGAGCTTCGTCTCATCGCGCGCGGTGAAGTAGAACAGCACCGAGATGATGATGATCGGGACCACCGTGTACAGGGCCTCGATCGGCATGTTGTACCGGGTCTGGGCCGGAACCTCGATCTTGGTGCGGCTGCGCCGGTGGAAGATGGCGCTCCAGATGATCAGACCCCACACCAGCACGCCGACGGCGAGCGCGGCGGCCCAGGACCCCTGCCACAGGGAGAGGATCCGCGGAGCCTCTTCCGTGGTCGGGGTGGGCATACCAAGGCGGGGGAAGTCCTTGTATGTGCAACCGGTAGCGGTCGCAAGGACCAGGCCCGCGGTCATTGCCTGCAGCAGCTTCCGCCGCATCGGGCGCCGCGGCGAGCGGTCGGAGCCGTTGGGACTCACGTAGCGCCTTCCCGAGAGTCTCGCCCGCGCGGTTCGGCTGCGGCCTTCTCGCTGGTCGGTCGCCGCCCTGCGTCGGGCAGGGGTTTGGATGTTTATGCGGACCAAACCCTAGCCGACGCGTTCTGAGGCTTCGCGGGGAGGGGGGCATACGCGTCGCCTGTCACTCGGTTGGGGTGGGAATGGGCGCCCAATAGCTCGGGTTGTCGCGGTTTGCGGTGCGGGTGCGGGTACGTGGGAGCTGGTTGCGCGCTTCCTCCCCCAGCGCCCCTTGCGTCAGCTGCCCTGAGGAACGTTTTAACGTTGCTGCGTGTCCTACTTTGACGCTGCTTCCGCCGCTCCTCTCCATCCCGTCGCCCGGCAAGCGCTGTTGGCCGCTCTGGACGACGGGTGGGCCGACCCTTCCCGTCTCTACCGCGAGGGCCGCAGGGCGCGGATGCTGCTGGACGCGGCGCGGGAGGCGGCGGCCGAGGCCGTCGGTTGCCGGCCGGACGAGCTGACTTTCACCTCTTCGGGTACGCGGGCCGTACATACGGGCGTCGCCGGGGCGTTGGCCGGTCGCCGCCGGACGGGACGCCACCTGATCGTGTCAGCCGTCGAACACTCCTCCGTCCTCCATTCGGCCGAGTTGTGGGAGACGGAGGGCGGGGCCGTGACCCAGGTGCCGGTGGCGCGGACGGGAGCGGTGGACGCCGGTTCCTACGCGTCCGCGCTGCGCCCGGACACCGCGCTCGCCTGTCTCCAGTCGGCCAACCACGAGGTGGGCACCGTGCAGCCGGTGGCCGAGGTGGCCGAGGCGTGCCGGGCGGCCGGGGTGCCGTTGCTGGTGGACGCGGCGCAGTCGCTGGGGTGGGGGCGGGTGGAGGGTGACTGGTCACTGCTCGCGGCGAGTGCGCACAAATGGGGCGGCCCGGCCGGGGTGGGGCTGCTCGTCGTACGCAAAGGCGTGCGGTTCGCCGCCCAAGGGGCTGCGGACGAACGGGAGTCGGGGCGGGCGCCCGGCTTCGAGAACCTGCCGGCGATCGTCGCGGCGGCGGCGTCGCTGCGGGCCGTGCGGGCGGAGGCCGAGCAGGAGGCGGTACGGCTGCGGGAGCTGACGGCGCGGATCCGGACGCGGGTGGCGGAGTCGGTGCCGGACGTGGAGGTGGTCGGGGACGCGGAGCGGCGGCTGCCCGGGATCGTCACCTTCTCCTGTCTCTATGTCGACGGCGAGACGTTGCTGCATGAGCTGGACCGGGAGGGTTTCTCGGTGTCGTCCGGATCGTCCTGCACGAGCAGCACCCTGACACCGAGCCATGTCCTGAGGGCGATGGGTGTCCTGAGCGAGGGGAACGTACGGGTGTCGCTGCCCGCGGGTGCGGCGGAGGCGGACGTGGAACGGTTCCTGGAGGTGCTGCCGGGGCTGGTGGCGGGGGTGCGGGAGAAGCTGGGCGCTCCGGTGCCGGTCGCTGTCTCGGAGGCGGATGTGCTGGTCGTCGACGCTCTCGGCAAGCGCTGCCCGATCCCGGTCATCGAACTCGCGAAGGTCATCGGCACCGTGCCGGTGGGCGGCAGGGTGCGGGTCCTGTCCGACGACGAGGCCGCACGTCTCGACATCCCGGCGTGGTGCGAGATGCGGGGACAGGAGTACGAGGGTGAGGAGAAGGCGGAGCAGGGAACGGCGTACCTGGTACGCCGGATCAGCTGAGGCGCCCCGTTCAGGGGCGCGGGGCTGTGTCCACCTGCGGCTGCCGCCGCGTGGGCGCGACCAGCCCCCACGCCGCCGCATCCGCGACTCAGACCAGATGACCCCGGACCTCTTCGGCCGCCTCGTCCCCGTACGCCTTGGTGAACCGCTCCATGAAGTGCCCCCGGCGCAACTGGTACTCCTGCGTACCCACCGTCTCGATGACGAGCGTCGCCAGCATGCAGCCCACCTGAGCCGCCCGCTCCAGCGAGACCCCCCACGCGAGTCCCGACAGGAACCCCGCGCGGAACGCGTCGCCCACGCCCGTCGGGTCGGCCTTGCGCTCCTCGTCGGGGCAGCCGACCTCGATGACCTCCTCGCCGACCCGCTCGATCCGCACCCCGCGCGCGCCGAGCGTGGTGACCCGGTGGCCGACCTTCGCCAGGATCTCCTCGTCGGTCCACCCGGTCTTGGTCTGGATCAGCCCCTTCTCGTACTCGTTGGAGAAGAGGTACGTCGCACCCTCCAGCAGTATCCGGATCTCGTCGCCGTCCATCCGGGCGATCTGCTGCGAGAAGTCGGCCGCGAACGGGATCGCGCGGGCGCGGCACTCCTCCGTGTGACGGAGCATCCCCTCGGGGTCGTCCGCCCCGATCAGGACCAGGTCGAGGCCGCCGACCCGGTCGGCCACCGTCTTGAGCTCGATCTGCCGGGCCTCGCTCATCGCACCCGTGTAGAAGGAGCCGATCTGGTTGTGGTCGGCGTCGGTCGTGCACACGAAACGCGCGGTGTGCAGGGTCTCCGAGATGCGGACGGACTCCGTGTCGACGCCGTGCCGGTCGAGCCAGGCCCGGTAGTCGTCGAAGTCGAAGCCCGCCGCGCCGACCAGGATCGGCCGGGTGCCGAGCTGTCCCATGCCGAACGCGATGTTCGCGCCGACACCGCCCCGACGCACGTCCAGGTTGTCGACCAGGAAGGACAGCGAGACCGTGTGCAACTGGTCCGCGACCAGCTGGTCCGCGAAGCGGCCGGGGAAGGTCATGAGGTGGTCGGTGGCGATGGAGCCGGTGACTGCGATGCGCACGGCTGGGACTCTCCTGAGGGGAGGCGTGAATGACAGTTAACGCTACCGGGTCGGCTGGGCGTCCTGAAGGTGCCAAAACTACCCGATAGTAGATCTTTCTTCGCGGCCTCCGCCGTGCATACGGTGCCGTCATGACGAACCTCAAGGTCCACGCCTCCGCTCCGGCCGACCTCGACGGCGACCTGGCGTCGCTGCGCGGGGACTGCGCGCGGATGGCCCCGCACTGGGTGGTTCCTGATCACAGCGATGCCCGGCCGGTGCCGCCGTCACTCATCCACGGGGTGACCGTGCCGAAGAAGTCCGCCCGGCTGCTGGACGCGATGTCCGAGTACGGCGACTAGGCGGCGCACCGCCAGGTTCCGCCCGGCGCGTTCCCCGGGAACCGCGCGCCCCCCTTCCGCGTCCCATCGCCGTCCCCCGTGCAGGGGAGGCGGGATACGACACGGCAAGGAGCGATGCGGTGAAGAGCGAGCGACCCGAGAACGACGAGGACGCGGCCGCGGGCGTCACCGGACAGCGGCCGGAGGCCGACGGGGCCGAGGCGCGGTCCACCGCGGACCCGACCGAGGGCGCCGCACCCGACACTCCGGAGCCGAAGGGGACCCCCGACCGGAGCCCGGCCGCCCCGGCGCCGGAGGCGGCCGCCGACCCCACGCCCGCCCCGACATCGGAAAAAGCTGCCGGAGGCCCGGCCGACCCGAAGGCCGGACCGGCTGACGCTGGTGAGCCAGAAACGGCCCCCGGCCCCGCAGCCGACCCGAAACCCGAAGCAGGCGTCGACGCGGAGCCGGAAACCGTCAGCAACCCGGCAGCCGACCCGAAACCCGCAGCAACCACCGCCACAGCCCCGGAAACCACCCCCGGCCCCGCAGCCGGGCCGAAGGCCGAAGCGGGCGTCGGTGCGGAGTCGCAAACAGGCAGCGGCTCGGCAGCCGGTCCGGAAGGGGAGGCACGTGGCGGCGTGGCGTCGGAAGAAGGGGTTTCCGGTGCCGGGGCGGTCTCCGAGGCGCGGCTGCTCTCTCCTTCCGAGGGGGACGGTGACGGGCGGCCCGTCCGGCGTCGGCCGGCCGCTCTCGTCGTCGTTTCCGTGGCCGCCGCCGTACTCCTGGTCGGCGGCGGAAGCGCCTACCTCGTGTCGAGCGACGGCACCGGCAGCGGCGCAGGGGCCGCCGCCGGCACCACTCCCCCGGCGCTCGCCCTGGACGGCCACTCCTCCGGCGGCAACGGCATAGCCCCCGGTGAGCCCAACCCGTACGGCGTGACCTACCGCGCCGGCGGCACACTCCCCGGCGGGCCCGCATCGGCTGCCGTGTACCAGCCGTCCGGTGAGGTCTCCAAGGACCGGGTGGCCGCGCTGGCGAAGGCGCTCGGCATCACCGGGGCGCCGGTGGCCGAGGGGCAGGTGTGGAAGGTCGGCACCGACAACGACGGCTCCGGCGGGTCCCTGCAGGTGAACAGGGCAGCCCCGGGCATCTGGACGTACAGCCACTACGCCCCCGGCACCGACGACTGCGAGTCCACCGTGACCTGCGTCAAGGATCCGGCGGCGCCGGCCGGTGCCCCGGTGGGCCCCGCCGTGGCCCAGAAGGCGGCGGCTCCGGTACTGAGGGCGCTCGGCGAGGACTCGGCGAAGCTGGACACGAGCCAGGTGATGGGTGCGCAGCGGGTGGTGAAAGCCGATCCGGTGGTCGGCGGCCTGCCGACGTACGGCTGGACGACCGGGCTGACCGTCGGCAGGCAGGGCGAGCTGGTCGGCGGCGACGGGATGCTGGCGGCGCCGGTCAAGGGCGACACGTATCCGGTGCTGGACGCGTCCAGGACGCTCGCGCTGCTGAACGCGGCGCCGGGCACCGGGCACCGGATGGGCATCGGCGGCTGTGCCAGTTCCGTACCGCTGAAGGACCGGCTGGAGCAGCCGTGCTCCGCGTCGACGCCGTCCGCCTCCTCGGCGGTGGTCGAGAAGGCGGTGTTCGGGCTGGCCGCGCAGTCGGTGGCCGGCCGGCAGGCGCTGGTGCCGTCCTGGCTGTTCCAGGTGCGCGGGGCGGGGTCGGCGGACGCCTACACGGTCACCTATCCGGCGGTGGACCCGAAGTACCTGGCGTCGGCGGCCACCCCCTCGGCGAGCGCCAGTGCCGCGCCGAGGGACGTGAAGGCCGACGCCTACACCACGGACGACCGCGAACTGGTGGTGGCCTTCACGGGCGGGGTGTGCGCCGACTACAAGGTGACGGCGGACGAGGGCTCGGAGCAGGTCGTGGTGAAGGTCACGGCGACCCCCTGGCCGGACAAGGTCTGCGTGATGATCGCCAAGCAGTACCACCAGGCGGTACGTCTGGACGCGCCGCTGGACGGCCGGAAGGTGGTCGGCACGGACGGCAGGGCCGTACCGAAGGAGCGGGCGACGACGCTGAACCCGCAGCTGGGTCGAGGGTGAACCCGCAGCCGGCCTGAGAAACGCCCGAAGGCGGCGGCCCCGGAAGGGGCGTCCGTCGGCTCAGCTGAAGGAGTCGCCGCAGGCGCAGGAACCCGTCGCGTTCGGGTTGTCGATCGTGAAGCCCTGCTTCTCGATGGTGTCGACGAAGTCGATCGACGCGCCGCCCAGGTACGGGGCGCTCATCCGGTCGGTGACGACCTTGACGCCGCCGAAGTCCTTGACGACGTCACCGTCGAGGGAACGCTCGTCGAAGAAGAGCTGGTACCGCAGGCCGGAGCAGCCACCGGGCTGGACGGCGACACGCAGGGCGAGGTCGTCGCGCCCTTCCTGGTCGAGCAGGGCCTTGACCTTGGCCGCGGCGGCGTCACTCAGGATGATGCCGTCGGTGGCGGTGCTGGTCTCGTCCGATACGGACATCTACATCTCTCCCGGGTTGTACGGAGACTGCTTGCCGACGAGTGCAACCGACGGGTCCGCTGATTCATTCCGGGCCGGCGTTCGCGTTCTCGCGTTCTCGCTTCTTCTCTACCTCTTCATGCTCGCACATGTGCGGCACCGGGATTGATGTCACATCGACGCTATGGGCATCGTCAAAGTGACGTGAAGCAGTTATGATAGATAACGTCAGAACGACGAAAAGTAGAAAGGGTGCGTGTCGTGACCACCGCCCAGACCCCGGAGCTCGACGTACAGCCGTCTCCGCTCGCCCTGCTGCTGCTCGGCCGTGAGGCCGACCCGAGGAGCGAGCGGGGTGTCGAGTGTCCCGGCGACCTGCCCTCGCCGTCCGACCCGGACCTGGTCGCCCGGGCCCGCGCGGCCAAGGAGAAGCTCGGCGACAAGGTCTTCGTGCTCGGCCACCACTACCAGCGCGACGAGGTCATCCAGTTCGCCGATGTCACGGGCGACTCCTTCAAGCTGGCCCGGGACGCGGCCGCCCGCCCGGAGGCCGAGTACATCGTGTTCTGCGGTGTGCACTTCATGGCCGAGTCCGCCGACATCCTCACCTCGGACGACCAGAAGGTGGTCCTGCCCGACCTCGCCGCCGGCTGCTCCATGGCCGACATGGCGACGGCCGAGCAGGTCGCCGAGTGCTGGGACGTGCTGACCGAGGCCGGGATAGCCGAGCAGGTGGTCCCCGTCTCGTACATGAACTCGTCCGCGGACATCAAGGCGTTCACCGGCAAGCACGGTGGCACCATCTGCACCTCGTCGAACGCGCAGCGGGCCCTGGAGTGGGCCTTCGAGCAGGGCGAGAAGGTGCTGTTCCTGCCGGACCAGCACCTGGGCCGGAACACGGCGGTGCGGGACATGGGCATGTCCCTGGAGGACTGCGTCGTCTACAACCCGCACAAGCCGAACGGCGGCCTCACCGCCGACCAGCTGCGCGACGCGAAGATGATCCTGTGGCGCGGCCACTGCTCGGTGCACGGCCGTTTCTCGCTGGACTCGGTCAACGACGTGCGCGAGCGCATCCCGGGTGTCCATGTGCTGGTCCACCCGGAGTGCCGGCACGAGGTCGTGGCGGCGGCGGACCACGTCGGCTCGACGGAGTACATCATCAAGGCGCTGGAGGCCGCGCCCGCCGGTTCCAAGTGGGCCATCGGCACCGAGCTGAACCTGGTCCGCCGGCTCGCGAACCGTTTCGCCCCGGAGGGCAAGGAGATCGTCTTCCTCGACAGGACGGTCTGCTTCTGCTCGACCATGAACCGCATCGACCTCCCCCACCTCGTGTGGACCCTGGAGTCGCTGGCCGAGGGCAACCTGGTCAACCGGATCGAGGTCGACAAGGAGACGGAGACGTTCGCCAAGCTGGCGCTGGAGCGGATGCTGGCGCTGCCGTAGCCGCCGCCCCGCGGGTCACCCCGAGCCGGACTTCCGCTCGGGGTGCGCGGGGTCGAGGCTGAACAGGGTGCCGTCGGGGGTCACGACGGTCAGCGCGCCCCCGTAGAGCAGGGCCTGGGGATCGGCCGCGCCGCCCGTCGAGGCTCGCTGCACCCGGGGGTCGGTCTGCCAGAGGAGCGAGCCCTTGCGGGTGTCCACGGCGGCCACCCGGCCGCTGGGACTGGCCAGGTACAGGGTGTGCGTGCGGGGGTCGTAGGTCGGGGAGCCGGAGTTCTCCACGCTGGTGCGGGTGTGCCAGAGTTCCTTGCCGGTCCGCGGGGACACCGCCGTGACCTGGCCGTTCGAGGCCGTGACCCACAGCGTGTCGGAGGCCAGCGTCACCGAGCCTTGGTACGTCTTCGCGAGCTTCGTCGTCGACCGGCCGCCGGTCACCGGGTCCGTCAGGAGGATCCTGGCGAACGTGGAGTCCTCCAGGGACACCGAGCCGCTCTCGTCGGCGGCCAGGACCAGGGCCGGGTGGCCGTCGACGAGTCCGAGGAAGCCGCTCTCGAAGGGGACCTGCTGACGCGCGAGGACCGTTCCGTCGGTGCGGTCCAGTTGCAGGACCAGGGCGTACTTCGCGTTCTGGTTCGTGGGGTAGCACTGGGCGTACAGGCCGGTGCCGGCCGACACGAACGTGCAGTAGGTGCCGGTGGGCAGGCTCATGGTCCAGCGCGCCTCGCCCGTGCGGGCGACGCGGGCCGTCACCGTCCGGCCGTCGTGCTCGGCGGTCAGGACCACGTCGCCCGCCATGACCAGGCCGACGTTGTCGTCGTAGGTCCTGCGGGTCCACAGTTCGTCGCCGCTCGCCGCGTCCAGGGCGACGACGTAGGCCGGGTTGCTCGCGGCGCCTTCCTTGGAGATGGCCTCGTGGACCACGACCACGCCGTCGTGCACCCCGAGGACCGAGGAGTTGTACCCGGTGTAGTCGGTGCCGGGCGGTGCCAGCGAGGCCCGCCAGGCCGTCCGGCCGGTCCGGCCGTCCAGTCGTACCGGCAGGACTCCGTCGCCTCCGCAGTAGACGGCGTCGCCCTGGCTCAGGCACGCGGACTGGCTGTCCGGCGGCGCGCCGTCGGCCGCGCCCAGCGCCTTGGCCTCGCCCCGGTCCGCCGACTTGAACACCGTGGTCTGCCAGGGCCGCCAGCCGGCGGGCAGCGCGGTCCAGCGAGTGGCCGTGGCGGAGCTCGCCGCCCGGGGGGTGTCCGGGAAACCCGGTCCGAACCGGACGTACCCCAGCAGCCCCAGCGTCAGCGCGCCCACCGTGCCGACCGCCGTCCAGAGGGTACGGCGGCCCCGGCGACGGCCGGAGCCGGAGCCGGTCGCCGGGTCGGCGTCGGCGCCCGGGCCGGTCGCGGCCCCGGACGGCCAGC